>JBGSVR010000344.1:0-6710 GCA_041752855.1 Thermosynechococcaceae cyanobacterium | reverse complement strand
AAACTTTCGTCTTACGAGTCTGGTAGCAATGGAGGGCAAAACCATAACTTAGTCTTTCTCGATGCCAATTCCCTAGAATCTCGTCGGCTGTTTAACACGAATGACTATGTCATCACCCAGACCGATCAGTACACCCAAAAGTTAGAGGGGAAGGATGTCACGCAATGGTTGGTGCATCAGGTTCTTAAGGCCGATACTGATGGCGATAAGCGTCTAGATCAAAATGACCTACGAACTGTAGGGATATCCTCCGCAAACGGAAAACAATATGTTGAGGTACTGACAGGCATCACTGCAATCTTTGGGCTGGAGATGGTGAAGCCTGGGCAATTGGTTGTGGTTTACGGCAAAGACAAGACCAAGACAGCCAGTATCATTGACCTCGAAAAACGCACCATTATCACCACCAAGCCTGTAGTCGATCTGGGTGCCCAAGTGAAATGAAGCTTTAGCTAGAGAGCTACGGTGTACGCACAGGTCTGAAAGTTCTCATTCTGTAAAGGTTTTTGCCATAGGCCAATTCATCAATCCCCTCTCGGGAGGGGCAGGGGTGGGTTAGTCATGGCGCTACTGACGAACCCACCCCGCCCGATGGGCACCCCTCCCAGGAGGGGATTTTCTTAGACTTATGTGTACACGGTAGGTTAGAGGGGATGATGTGCGGTATTTCTCCGAAGGCTGGAACAGGCCGGATTAGAACAGGGCGATCGCCTCTGCCTGATGTTTCTCTAGGGTGCTTTGCGGCAAAGACCCTAACAGGTGTGACCACGGCAGTACGGTTTTGACAGACCAGTCTTCATGAACATAGTGAGCTAGGGGCGGTAGCTGCCCTCGCATTTCTTTGAACACACGACGGTAGCTGCCCAAAGAGTCTCCGTACTGACGGGTCCGCTCTAGCAGGTGGGAGAGACGGCGATCGCCCCTTGAAATGAGTGCCTGAATGACTGACCAACTATAGCTTTCGGGTCTAAACTCAATTCCTTGCTTATGCAGATGCTTCTGAAGCATTTTGAGGCGCTTTTCGGCTAAGGGCTGTACGCCAAACCACTGAAAGGGCGTATGGGCTTTAGGCACAAATGTGCTGCATCCAAAGGTGAGTCGCAGCCCAGGCACTGCTTTCTTTAAAGCGCTTAATAGAGCGAGGGTGGCCTCTAAATCCGCTTCAGTTTCACCAGGTACCCCTGCCATGCCATAGAGCTTGAGGCTGCTGAGACCTCCCGCTTTTGCATTGGCGGCTGCGGCAAAAATCGAGTCGTTTTCTAACTTTTTATTCACAATCTGCCGCAGCCGTTCTGAGCCGCTTTCGATGGCAATGGTAATAGAGCGGGTATCGTGGGTGGCTAGGGTGTGTGCGAGCTTTTCGGTGACGGTGTTGGTGCGCACCGACGCAATGCTAAGGCGGACATCATCGCAGCTAGGCCGCGTGAAGTAGTGGAGCAGGTCATCAAACTCGGGATGTTGCGTTACCGAAGCCCCCAGTAGGCCAATCCGTCTAGTGACGGCTAAGCCACGCTCAATGGCAGGGATCAGCGTTGTCTCAACGCTAGGGGTACGAAAGGGCAGCGTTGAATAGCTGGCTAAACAAAAGCGACATAGCTCAGGGCAGCTTCGCACCACTTCTACCATATAAATATTTTCCCAGGCGGCTTTCTCTGTCACCACCGTCGAGGCGGCTAGGGTATTGCCTCGGTAGGTTTGCTTTTGTACTTGGGCGGGAATATCCGCGTCGAGGGGGGTGATTTGGGCGATCGCCCCATCTACCCCCTCATAGCAAACCTCATAAAGACTGGGGATATAAAGACCTGGAACCTTTGCCAGATGACGGTATTGAGCCAAACGAGGCTGGTGGCGCACCTGCTGATACGCCTCAATAAACTGATGCAGCAGATGCTCACCATCCCCCAATAACACCACATCAAAAAAGTCAGCAAACGGCTCAGGATTTGCCGAAAGAACCGATCCGCCGCCAAACACAAGGGGATGATCGTCTGTGCGTTGGGCGGCACGAAGCGGAATTTTGAGCTGCTCTAGTAAATCTAAAAGATGGGCGTAGTCTAGCTCCCAAGAGAGTGAAAAGCCTACGATTTCAGGCGTGGTAGGCAGTGCCTCACTTAAATCGGTAAACAGTCGGCTGACTGCTACATCAGAACGCCCAGATAGTAAAGCCCACACCACTTGGTAGCCTAAACTCGTAATCCCCACGCTATAGCTATTGGGAAATGCAAAAATCAGCGGTACCGCACCCGCAGCGGAAGGCCCTGGCTCAAACAAAAGCCGTTCAGCATTAAATTCAGGATTATTATTAGACGCAGTATTAAATGCAGGCACGCGGTTGACTTCACTGAAAGAATTTTGGTTTGGGGCGTTTACTCTATCGCAGTGCCAAAGCAGGTC
Source organism: Thermosynechococcaceae cyanobacterium (assembly GCA_041752855.1). Lineage (GTDB taxonomy): Bacteria > Cyanobacteriota > Cyanobacteriia > Thermosynechococcales > Thermosynechococcaceae > JAAURS01. Next base: position 4,316 of record JBGSVR010000344.1, on the reverse strand, counting down.
TATGGGATAGAAAAAGCTTGTTTATGATTAAACTAAAGGCTGATGCTCATATCAAACAGAAACCGTTAGGCATCTGCTGCAAGATGCTTTGGTTGACGCGAGATATATACTGTTGTGAGGTTTAAGCGTGGGTTGCTGTAAAGCTCTACATCACTCTATTTAGATATTTGGGCTGCAAATGCCTAGGTATCTATCATAACAACGCTTTAGATACCCAAGTTCAGCAGTTTTTTAAGCAACCAGTTCCCGCGACAAGCTCATGCAAAAAGCTGTGCCAACCATTGATTGTCCAAACTTAAGATGCCGCGCGGCAAATCTTGAGGGCGATCGCGTCTGTCAAACCTGTGGGACGAGTATTCCCCTACGCTATCTTTGGGTTGCAAATTCACAATCTAACCCCTACAAGGCTGGGGATAAGATTTTAGATCGCTACTTATTCAAAACGCCTCAGGTGGTGCTAGATACTCACCCTGGACTGCCGATCTCCAGCGCGTTTGATATTACCGATAGCGTTTTGCCCTATCTCAAGCTTTTTCCATTCCGCCTGCATCTACCTCAGCTTTATAGCTTGCTCAAGCTCGAACCTGAGACACCAGAGCCTCAAGTTTTAGTGCTCTTAGAAGATGCACCGCTTACGGTCACTGATTTTAGTCAGGCGACGACGGCGATTGGGACTTTTTCTGACCTGATTCCACAGATTGCCGTTGCTGAAGTTTTTACCGAAGCTTGGCGAACTGCCCCTGTGCTAAGGCAGGTCAACTGGCTTTGGCAAATGGTGCAGCTTTGGGAGCCACTTCAGCGAGAGTGTGTGGCCTGGAGTCTGATTAATCCTGATTTACTTCGCGTAGAAGGCTCGCTTCTGCGGCTGCTGTCTCTGGACTTTAATGCCCAAACTGCTCCGGCGCTGGCGGCACTGGGAGAATTTTGGGTGAAGTGGTGTTTACCCTATGTGGGGCAGTGGCGCACTAAGTTTTCAGAGCTATGCGATAGCCTCATCAGTGAAGAAATTGACACCGTAGCCGCCCTTTCAGCAGAGCTAGAGGCATGGCAAACTGCGGTGCGGGCATCCTCTCAAGTCAGAATTGATATTTCAACTCGCACTGATCCTGGCCCCAGCCGCGACCAAAACGAAGATGCCTGCTACCCTGATGGCGGCATGGTGCTTCAAAACACCCATGAAGGAATCATGATTGTCTGCGATGGGGTCGGTGGACACGAAGGCGGAGAGGTTGCCTCAGGCATCGCCATCTCAGTTTTGACAGAGCATCTTAAGGAAACGCCTCTGACGCAGTTGTCTCCTAATGGCGTTATGTCAGAGTCTGAAATCGCCGTAGGCATGGCAAACGATCTGATTGTGAAGCAAAACGATCAGGAAAATCGCCACGATCGCGATCGCATGGGTACCACTGTCGTGATGGCGTTAGCCCAAGGTCATGACCTGTACCTCACCAACCTAGGGGATAGCCGCGCTTACCTCATTACTCAGAAAAACTGCTATCAGCTCACCACCGATGATGATATTGCCACCCGTGAAGTGCGGCTGGGGTATCTGCCCTATCGAGATGCTGTGCGTCAACCGGGTTCAGGGTCTTTGATACAGGCTTTGGGCATGGTGCCCTCCGCAATGCTGCGGCCTTCCGTTCAGCGCTTTATCGTCGATTCAGACTGTCTTTTTCTGCTGTGTTCTGATGGGCTAAGTGATTTTGAGCGAGTTGAAACCCTGTGGCAACAGCATTTGCTGCCCTTACTGTCAGGGAAGATGGACCTGGCCGAAACCACGAAAATCCTCATTGCAGAAGCCAATCGTTTGAATGGTCACGATAACGTCACGATTGGTTTGCTGCACTACCATGTCCAAGAGGCTTCTTCTGCGGAGCTACCCACCCAAATCGAGCATTCTCAAGCTTGGCAGTCTCCACCGCCGCCCACTCAGGCCGCCGCTGCATCTACCAAGACTAAACCTAAAAACGCCTCAAGGCATTCGGTCATTGCACCTGGGCAAGAGTGGCGCTGGCTAGTGCTGGCGTTGATTACGCTGGTGGGTGGCGTTGCTCTAGGTTCGATACTCTGGCCTAAACCCGCCTCTACTCCAGAGCCGACCGTTGCGGTCTCCACGCCAGTGGCTTCTCCAGAACCCACGGTGGAGGATCTCAAAGGTTACTGGATAATGCCTAGTCCGCAGAGCAGCAACAGTGCTAAGCTTCCCGCGTCTGTGCCCATAGACTTTAGGCTTAAACCCAGTTCCAGTGCAGTGTCTTTGGGTTTACTCTCCAACGACATGGTTTTGAAAATTCTTGGCAATCAACAAAATGCGGATGATCAGACCCGCTGGCTGTCAATTCAGGTCTGTGGACGACTGCCAAATCAGGCATCTTCTCCTTCTGGTCAACCTATCACTGAGCCTCCTGGCCCGTCCCCCAGTTCATCCCCATCAGATCGACCGTTATTAAAGCCAGGGATTAAAGGGTATGTTAAATCCAGTGATTTTTTTAGTGCGGCGGTGCGTTTAGATCCAGCGAAAGTGGGTAACTTGAGTTTTAATGGCTGCTTAGCAGCAGTTGCCACCCCACCTACCTTGTCTCCAAAGCCTGAATCAACGAATCAATGAGCTACCTTTCTAATATTCTGGAACAGCCCCAGATTTTGAGGTCTGTGACAACCGCCTATAAAGAATTTCCGGTATGGGCGCAGCTTGCGAAGGCTTGGGCTACACGCCCATCTTGCAGACTGCTACTGACGGGGTTAGGTGCCTCTTTTAATGCCCTCTACCCAGCCCGTTATTACCTCCATCAGCAGGGCATTTCAGCACTGCATTTAGATACGGGAGAACTGATTCACTATTTGCCAGAGATGCTGCAATTGCCACAGCCGTTGGTATTGGTAGTAGTGTCTCAGTCTGGGGAAAGTGTTGAAATTAAGAGGCTTCTGGAGCAGATTGCGGTACTTAGCCCTGAGCTTAAGCCCTGGATTGTGAGCGTTACCAATGAAGTGGGCAATGCTTTAGCGCAGCACAGCGACTTAGCGCTTTATACCCAGGCAGGGGCTGAGGTGGGCGTAGCAACTAAAACCTACACCAGCACCCTTGCGGTGCTGCACTGGCTGGCGCGTGCGCTGATCGGAGCGCTTCAGCCCCAAGACTATCTAGACGTCCTCTATGCTGCCCGACAGTGCGAAGATCTGCTGCAAAACTGGGAGTTGCTTCTAGAACCTGCGTTTGAGGCCGTGCAGCAGGCAAACAGCTTTGCGCTAGTGGCACGAGGGCCATCGATCTCCTCTGCCTGCAATGGTGCATTGGGGCTACAAGAGGCGGTGCGTAAGCCAGCAGCAGGTTTTGTCGGTAGCCAGTTCCGGCATGGCCCGATGGAAATGCTGTCGCCTCAGTTGGCAACGCTATTATTTACGTTGCCAGGGCGCACTTTGGCGCTCAGTCAGGGCATGGCGAAGGATATTGGCGATCGCAGTGGCTGTCTTGTCACCATCGGCTCTAAAGTCCCAGACTTAAATTGCGCCCACATTGCGCTGCCCCCCATGAACGAGTGGGTTAGCCCAATGGTAGACATTGTGGTGGTTCAGCTTTTAGTGGCAAAGCTGGCTGAAGCCGCCGGAATTGTGCCAGGACAGTTTCGCTGGGCAGGTAAAGTTATTGCTCAGGAGTAGCCATCTCATAGGCCAATCGCTTTTGATGCCGATAGGGTCCCATCATGGCACCCCATAATGACTGACCCGTCTCTGGGTCAACGCCTCGGTCGTAGCCGAGAAACTCTGTCTGGCTCACTTCAAAGCCCAACACCACCTGGCGCATTTTGTTGTCGTAATTGAAACAGCAGCGATCGCCGTCTCTAGGCGTTGCCTTAAACCGATCTCCTGTGCGCTCTACATCTAGCCAACACCCAGGCAGCAGCTCTAAGGCTAGTTCAATCGCCTGCTTCAGTAAATCCGGGTTTGCCCCAGCCCCCCGAAACTGATTGGGGTCTTTAAATGCCCAATACTGGACGGCTAACTGATGATTTGCCTGCGGTTCTATGACTAGAATGCGTTGGCGATAGGGGCGATCGAGCTGTAAAAAATTAGACTGCTCGGCAAAAACGGCTAATTTACCTTGAATGCGTCCAGGTAAAAGCCGATGCCACAGCCGTAGCGGAACATACCAAGCTGGATCTTCTTTTGACTGCGCTGTGTTATCAAACTCGCCAATCAACCATTCAATAAGCTGCAACTCATCCATGAAACCAAAATTTTAAAAATTATTTTCTATCAAGTTTATTATGGGCTGTTTTGGCCTGGGGGGACGATGGCTTGAGGACGATCGTCAGTTA
>JBGSVR010000343.1:0-3019 GCA_041752855.1 Thermosynechococcaceae cyanobacterium | reverse complement strand
GAAGAGTTCCGACAAATTGTTGCAGAGTACACGGTGGTGCCTGACAAAGAAGTCTTTGTTCCACAGCTATAGAGATTTAGTTCTCTGTAATAAACCCTAAAAGCAGGGCGTTAGTAAATCTAGCGCCCTGCTTTTCTAAATGGTAGACCCCATCTAAATCGTAGTCCTGTGAAGTGAACATCATGTTTGAAAATAAACCCTTTTTGCTGCCAGGAAGTTCCACTCACGCCTGTCTGCTGCTCCATGGATTGGGGGGTGGGGTCTATGAAATGCAGTGGCTGGGACAGCACCTTAATGGCCTAGGGTTAACGGTGCAGAGCGTTTTGTACCCAGGGCACGATACCCCAGGCAAAAAAATGCCGCGATCGCGTTGGCAAGATTGGTATGCCCACATTTTAGAAACCTACCTGACGCTCAGCAAAACCTATGAGAAAGTCTCGCTGGTGGGGTTTTCGACGGGATGCCTACTGGGTTTAAACCTAGCCATGCAGCAACCTACCTTTAAGCTGGTGATGATGGCTCCTTATTTTGGGTTGAAGCACGAGTGGTACTATGGATTTCCCTTAGAGTTGTACATCAACACGTTGGGCTATGTGGTTCGTGACTTGCCTCGGCTGCGGCTGCCTATTTCTGACCCCAGTACCGAAAAACTCGCGCGCAACGCCGCATTTTTTAGCACTTTTAATTTAGATGCCGTTCGCAGCGCCATTGAGCTAATGGGGCAGGTGCAGCCCAAGCTCTCTAGCATCCAAAACCCGATGCTCATTGTGCAGTCTCATAAAGATACGGTGGTAGACCCCGCCAGTGCCTCAATTTTGTATCAGCAGATTAACTCCACTGATAAACAGATTTTCTGGCTAAAAGACTCTGACCACGTTGTTACTCTAGACCGTGAACGTAATGAGGTGTTTCGGGCAGTTGGTGAGTTTTTGGTAAATGAGTGAGATGGCCTAATGCAAGTTCTAGAACGCAAGCTTTTGGAATAGGTTAGCGACAATGGCCTCAGAAGCCAGACACTACGGCATTTACTGGGTGTTGGCTAACCAACCTTCACCCTGAACCACGGATTCATAGTTGATGCACTGCACCTTTAAGCACTACACCCTTCGAGACTGGCAACCCTGCGATCGCCATGCTGCCGCCACGGTCATTGCCGCCACATTAGAAGAATATGGCCTAGGCTGGGATCCTGAAGGTGCAGACAGAGACGTATTGGCAGTCGAAGCCTGCTATCTCGAAGCAGGGGGAGAATTTTGGGTCATTGAGGAAAGTGGACACATCGTCGGCACAGGCGCTTACTACCCCATTCATCGGGGAATCAGCGCTGTAGAAATTCGCAAAATGTATCTGCTGCCAACCGCCAGAGGGCAAGGCTTAGGGCATTTTTTGCTACAGCAGCTAGAAGGGGTGATTGCCGCCCGTCATTACCGCCAAATCTGGATTGAAACCGCCTCTGTCTTAGTCGAAGCCGTTCAGCTTTACGAACGCAATGGCTATAGCCCAGCCACAAGAGTTGAAACGGCACGCTGCGATCGCGTTTATTGCAAGATGATGCCGTGTGATGATCGCACTCTCACATAGGGATGAACCTGAGGAGGGCGACCATATTGTAAAACTGGTGACGCTATCCAAAATGAGCGATCGCATTTCCTCCGCAAAACCATCCAATAAGGTGATCGCACTGAAATATGGGGATGCCATCCAATGTGAGTGATCGGGTGAAGCTGAGTGCCTATGCCCATGCCCTAAGGCTTTGCGCTACGCTAGAGCCATGTGCGGACGTTTTACTTTAGCGCGATCGCCGGAGGATGTGGCGAGGGCGTTTGACCTTGATGAGGTGCCCCATTTCCCGCCTCGGTACAATATTGCCCCTTCGCAGTCTGTGGGGGTGGTTGTGCGTGGCCAGAATGCGACTAAGCCAGAGTTTCGATTGATGGGTTGGGGGTTGATTCCATTCTGGGCGAAGGATCCTGCGATTGGGACTAAGTTGATTAATGCGCGATCGGAGACGGTGACGGAAAAGCCGTCGTTTCGGGCTGCGTTTAAGTATCGTCGTTGTCTGATTCCGGCGGATGGGTTTTATGAATGGCAGAAGACGCAAAAGGGTTCAAAACAGCCGTTTTATTTCTCGATGGCGGGTAATACTGTGTTTGCGTTTGCGGGGCTGTGGGAATCTTGGAATGACATTGAGACTTGCACGATTTTGACGACTTCAGCCAATAGTCTGGTACAGCCGATTCATGACCGGATGCCTGTGATTTTAAGTACTGAGAATTATAGGCAATGGCTTGACCCTAATGTTCAGGGCGGGCAACCGTTATCGGATTTGTTGCGATCGTTCCCTGATGCGCCGATGCAAGCAATTCCGGTCAGCACCAGAGTAAATTCTGCAAAAAATGATGATGCGCTTTGTATAGATATGCTTTCACCTGATTGACTATACATCAAAAATATTTATAAAATAGCTTCCCAGAGATTGGATAATTAAATGTCTTTTCAAATAACCAATAACCTACGACTCTTATTGAAAAAACGAATTGATAAACTTGATACGAGAATCGATTTAGAATTTTATAGACATCTTGAGTTTCTTTGGCAGTTTATTGACAGTCAGCCTGTCTGCCTTGGAATTATTGAATCGTTAATTACCAAATATCTAAATCTTAATCAAGATGTTGAGAAAATACTAGATGGTGAACCTAGAGTAGGTGACTCCGAAGAAGAGTCGGCAGCAATTGGCTATGCTATTCTTCGTAGGCTCTCTAACAAAGAGATCTTTGATTCAAAGCTTTTACAAATTGCTACTAGCTATCATAAACATTCTGATGCAGATAACTACCCTGCCAGAATTCGCTATGTGTTTTTAAATCCTTTCTATGGTTAGTGTCCCTAGTTTTTCGCCATAGCGGTCAAAGTGTGAAAAGGTCTGAGAATCAAGGATTCAGGCTGAGAGACAATGGACATCCTCACACGCAAAGCCCAAATATTACGGATTCAATCTCACAATCCATACCCAGAG
>JBGSVR010000342.1:0-2475 GCA_041752855.1 Thermosynechococcaceae cyanobacterium | reverse complement strand
GTGCAGCTCCGGCTCCCCTTGCTCCAGCGTTGCCCAAGCCCCATCAAAGTCAGCGAGTGTCACAGTTAGGGTATCGGACACTGCAATGGTCTGAGCAGCTTCATCCCAGATATTGATGGTCTTCTCACTCTCCCAATTGCGTGGGTACTGATCCGGTGACATTCGGATTCGCTGAGGTTTGAGCGATTCAGCCCGTAAAGCCCTAAACCCGCTCCCTGGTTGATGGTCAGCGGTCGGGTCGCCACAGGTGCCGAAGTAAGGGCAGCTCTGACAGATAGGGTTTGCCGTTGCCGTCTCGGTTGCCCACGTCAGCCCTTTTTGTTGGGCAGTGGCAAACTCGTTCGCTTTGTGACAGTTCCCTGGTAGCCGCTCAACATTCACGCCATGCTCAGCTTTCGGGTTGATGATGTAGTTTTTGCCCAAAGCGGTTTGGTGGGTTTTGTCGATCGCCATCCCGTTATGACGATTGGGCACATCCGCAAAGTTGGCCTCAACGGATGCGGTCTTTGGATTGCGATGGTCTGAGCCTAAATAAATTAGGGTTGGCTCAATGGTCTGTCCGTCTAAGTCAAAGGCAAAATCTTCAGGGCGTAGCTGTCCCGCGCGTTGGGTTTTGCCTGAGCCAGTGCGTGATGTGTCGAGGATGTGGAAGCCAAGGGCGATCGCCTCTCGGTAAAGTTCAGCTTCAGTCCCTGGTTCGTACCAAACTTTATAGGCCGTGCCTGTCTGACGATGCTCAGGAATGCGCCCTGGTGCATAGATGCCTAAATCCTGCTCAACGGCGGTGCGCTCTACCTTGATTCGTGTGCGGGTCTTTTTTCGTTTCTTGCCAGATCCAAAGTAGCGAAAGACTTTGCTGAGAAAGTCCTCGTCGGCATGGGCTTCAGCTTGAGCATCGTCATTCTTGAACTGTTCTTCTAGCCACATAAGATAAGCGCGATCGCTCAGGTCAGTGCGCTGGGCTGGCTCAAGCAATGGCTCAAGCAATGGTTCAGGCAGGGCGATCTGGTTAAACTCAGCCAATGACAAATACTGGATCTGACTAATATCGTCCAGCTCGTCAATGTCAGAGTGAACCTGTTTGTCTTCCTGCCCCCACCATGCGATTTGGACGCTGTAGCCCCATTCCAGTAAAAGTTTGAAGGTGGCTCTGTACTGCCGTAAGACAGATTTGTTCTGCGTTGCTCCAGCATCAGGGTAAAACTCGATGGTCTTTATCCCCAACTGCTCCAGCGTCAGCTTAAACGTTTCGGGTGAAGCCGCGAACTGCCCACCTGCTGCCCCAATGGTTACAAGTCCTAGTTTCTGAGCTAGGACAAAAGGCTTTGCTCCTGTGCCTTCGACTAGGGCGATCGCTTCCCTTTGAACCTGCTCAGGCCGATGCACGACCAGCGGCAGCTCACCATTGCTTAAGTGAGGCGTTGGCCCATTCGGTCGCTTCTTGGTCTTACCTGTGAGCCAGTAATAGCGTCCACCGTCTGAACCCCTGGCGCGGATCTGAAAGCCCACAATCAACCCGTCTACATCACGGATTGGGCAGAGATACCCTGGCCTGGGCGTAATTAAAGATCGCCCGTCTAAGCTAATCCCTGGCAGCGCGTGGGATAGCTCTTGCTCTAGCGGTTGCCATTGCTCCACGGAGCGGATGCCCCATGCTTTAATCTGCTCATCGGTGATGCCGCGACGGTTTAGGTCGGCTCTGTCGGCGGGGTGCAGGGGAAGCTGATTGAGGAGCTGGTTGTAAAGGCGATCGCGTTCCGGTGCTGGGAGTGCGTCTGCATGGCGTTGGACTTCGGCGGCAGCTCTTTGCTGACGCAATAGCTTTTGCTCTTGCCAGAAGTGCGTACTCTGGGTGCGAAGCTTTCGGTCGGCTGGGGTTTGCTGTCCGTCATCAATACGGTACTTGGCCCACAGTCCATCTTTGGTTTGTCCTAGATATTTGAACCCTGGCAAGACTCCAGATGAGTCCATGCAAAGGTTTAGTGCTTCGGCAGTCTGGCGGCATCTGCCCTTAATATCGCCACAGACAAGACATGGGTTGCCCTGGCGTGTGGGTGCAAAGCTACGTGTGGAGGTCATAAGCGACCTCCATTATGGAGTGAGTACATGAGTGATGATTCCCTATCGTTTTGTGAAGTGAGATAGGGAGCCTTTGGTCAAAATTCCCATGAGGCATCTTGACCTGTACGCTATATGGTGTAAAAATAGCAATACGGCTCCTAATGGAGGCCAAAAACCAATGCCGCATCCAAACTGCATTAAGTTCAAGCCACCAGAGATATTGGAATTGCTTGGACACATCAAACCCTGACTCTTCGACCAGTCGGGGTTTTTTGTATTTAAAGGGTTTTTACATAAAATTCACCTCACGTTAATGGAAAAGCTTGGGCTGCGACGTTCAGGATTGAACCTGAAACGTTATTCGTCGTGTAGAACGTCGCAAAAAACCTTTGTTCTAGTTAAAGCTGCGATCGC
>JBGSVR010000341.1:0-3943 GCA_041752855.1 Thermosynechococcaceae cyanobacterium | reverse complement strand
GTCTTATGACTTTATCAGTCAAGAGATTCGGGCAGCAGAAGACCCTGAGTTTGAGACGTTCTACACCAAGAACATTCTGCTCAATGAAGGTCTGAGAGCTTGGATGGCTCCTCAAGATCAGCCCCATGAACACTTCGTATTCCCTGAGGAAGTTCTCCCTCGCGGTAATGCACTGTAGAGTCTATCGACACTTAATAAATTTAGGTTGTTAGTCATAAAATGCCCCATAGATATATCTATGGGGTATTTTATTGCCGAGACTCCGCCATCCTTAGAGAATGAGACTTTGGCTATGAACTTTAAATTGGGCTGTGCCATTTGGGCTTACAAAGGCTGGCTTGGCGATTTGTTTCCGACCGGAAGTGCGCCTTCAAAATTTTTGCCGCTTTACAGCCAGCGGTTTATGACTGTTGAGTGCAACGCCACGTTTTACGCTGTCCCTAGTGCCGATACCGTAACGCGATGGGCACAGGAAACGCCGGAAGGGTTTGAGTTTTGCCCAAAGCTACCTCGCAGCATCACCCATGAAGGCGCACTACAGCCCAAAATTGACGCGGCACTCAAGTTTGTTGAACTCATGCAGGGTTTGGGAAGTCGTCTTGGCCCTATTTTTGCTCAGCTACCGCCTAATTACGGCCCTCAATTTTTTCAAGATTTAGAAGCATTTTTGACAGGGCTGAGTACCTGTGGTGCATCCGTCGCGCTGGAAGTTCGACATCCTCAGTGGTTTCAGCAAGCTGAGTCCATACAGCTTAATGCGCTGCTGCAAAGTCTGGGTATCGGTCGGGTGCTGCTCGATACGCGTCCGATTTATGAATGCGAAGACGACCCGCAGCTTACGTCTAAGCGCCGTAAACCCCAACTCCCCCTTCAGCCTGTCGTTACGGCACCGTTTACCTTAATTCGCTACATTAGCCATCCCCATCAAGCTTTTAACCATGACTTTATGAACGATTGGGTCACGCATCTTCAAAACTGGATTAGGCAAGAGACTCGGATTTATTTCATCGTCCATTGCCCTGTCGAGGAACACTCCCCTCAAAATGCTCGGTATTTCCAGCGGCTGCTAGAAGATCATCACCTGCCTGTACCGCCGCTGCCGTGGGATCAAATTCCGGCTGAGCCGACTCAGCTTGGTTTGTTTTAGGGGCGGAACTTAGCGCTTTTTTAGCCTCTGAATGTCACCCATGTAGACTAAGAGAAAACGTCAGCCTCTGATCAAGCAGTCGAAAAAGCAATGGATTTAGAAGCGCTAGAGTGGCTAGACCAGTTGATTTTGCAGCAGACGGGCGATCGCCTTTCTGAACTCCAGCGCACCCTTATAGAACTCGTGGGGCAAGATCTCACCTATCCTCAAATTGCGGATCGCTATGGCTGTACCGAAGGCCACGCGAAGGATGTTGGGTCAGACCTATGGAAGCTGCTCTCGGAAGTATTGGGCGATCGCATTACCAAGAAAAACCTTCGCGTTGCCCTTTTGCGCCATTTCAAGGCTCAAAGCATTCAGCCTCAAATTGAGATTTTAGGGTTTGTAGGGCGAGGGGCGGCGATCGCCCAAATCAATGCGCTACAAGCTCAAGGCCACAAAGTCATCGTGATTCAGGGAAGCGGCGGTTTAGGGAAGACGACGCTGGCACAGCATTACCTTCAGGCGCAGGGGTATGAGGTGGTCTTAGAGCTGCTGATGGCAAAAGAATCTCAAAACCTTACCCCTGCCGAACGAGTCGTAGAAGAATGGCTAAAGCACAACTTTCAAGACGAAACGGGGCTAGACTTTGGCATTTCTCTAGAGCGCCTCAAACGGCACCTGCGTCAGCGCCGCGTCGGAATTTTAATTGATAACTTAGAGCCTGCCCTCGATGCCCAAGGTCAGTTTTTGCCTCACCATCGTCATTATGTTGACCTACTGAGCGTGTTAGCCAGCCCACAGCATCAGGGCATCACCCTTTTAACTAGCCGCGATCGCCTCTGTGAACCCTGCATTACGGTTCAACACTATCACCTGCCAGGGCTAGCACTGGAAGCTTGGCAGCAGTTTTTTACTCCACAAATGCCCATTCATGAGCCAACCCTTGAGGCGATGCACCATGCCTATGGCGGCAACGCCAAAGCGATGGGGATTTTAGCCGGAGCCATCCAGACCGAGTATGACGGCGATATGGCGGCGTATTGGCAGCATAGCCAGAATGATCTACTTGCCCCGACGGACCTCAAAAACCTCATTGATAGCCAACTTCACCGCTTACGGCAGCAAGAACCTCATGCTTTTACGCTGTTCTGTCGGCTGGGCTGCTACCGATACCAAGATATTCCCGCTGTGCCCTTAGAAGGGGTATTGACCCTGCTGTGGGATATCCCCCAAGCCCAGCGACGGCCTGCCCTTGTGGCGCTCCAGAATCGATCTTTGATTGAGTCTCATAAAGGCGCGTACAGCCTACACCCTGCACTACGGGAAGCGGCGATCATCCGTCTACATCTCAGCCCAGACTGGCTCACCGCCCACACCCAGGCTGCGACCTTCTGGCGAGACCAAGCCGCCGCCTCTATCCAAACGACTCAAGATGCCTTGGGCGCTCTAGAGGCTTACTATCATTACCTCGCCATTCAAGACTATGGCAAGGCCGGACGTGTGATTCTCAAAAGCCGACTAAACCAGTGGCATCAACACTTGCCCTTAGGCAGCACCCTCTACCGCATGGGTCTACTTCAGCCTTTGCTCAACGCGATTCCTGCGGTTCTTCAGCCACTTCACAATGACCACACCCTCAGCGAACTCCACAATATTCTCGGCGATGTGTACTGGATTACGGGACGGGTTCATGATGCCATCACATCCCAAGAGACGGCAATTCAGCTCTCGGCTCAGGCGCTGACGCACTATGCTGAAAGCCCTGAACACGCGAAGGCTCGATATTATTACACCATGCTGGGTATTGATTCGCGCCTCAGCATTGGCCTGTACTGTCTCGACTTGTGGGAGCTAGAGCGTGCTGTCACCTGCTTTGAAGCGGTAATTGTGCAGGTTCACGGCACTAAATATGCGCGCTGGGCTGAAAAAGCTTCGGTTTGCTTAGCACTAGCTCAGTCTCAACTCGGTCAGTCACAAGCGGCTCACCAAAAAGCAGACGCCATTTATCACACCCTCTTTTTTGAGCGTCCCATCGAAAATCGGGGTAGTGCTGCCTACTTCATTCAGCTTTTGGGGCAAGCCTATGTCAACTTGGGGCGCTTTGAAATTGCTCAAGCACTGTTTGAGAAGGCGCTGTCTTTTTCTGAATCAAGTCACTACACCCAGGTTCAGGGCAAAACGCTCACAGGGCTTGCCATGATGCAGCGTCAGCAGGGGGACTACGCAACGGCGATCGCCACCCATCACCAAGCCATCCAACGTCTAGAAAACCTGGGCGCTAAGTGTGACTTAGCCGAAGCCTACTATCAGCTTGGCGTAACCTATCAAGCCGTTGAGAGTGCTGAAAATGTAGGGGTGTTGAAACAGGCGATCGCCCTATTTGAATCTATCAGCGCACCTCGACAGGTCAAGAAGGTGCTGGCAACCCTCGCGCTTAACGCCTAAGAAAAAACGCAGGGTTGGCGCAGCGCCTGAATTAAAAGCTTCTGATACGCTCTACCCGCCAGCGTATAGGCTCCAAACCGAGCGAGGTGTGGGTTCATGAGCTGGGCATCAAACATGAGGTAGCCCCGCGATCGCAGATGTTCTACCAGCTTTACCATCGCCACCTTAGAGCCTTCCGGCACCGTGTAAAACATGGATTCGCCAATAAACATGCCGCCAATGCTAAGACCCAAAATGCCTCCTGCAAGCTGATCGCCCTGCCAAGTTTCAAAACTGTGCGCCCAACCTGCTTGATGCAGCGCCCCATAAATCTGTTTCAGTTCTTGAGAGATCCAGGTTGTTTCGCGGTTGGCACAGCCTTCTACCACA
>JBGSVR010000340.1:0-9936 GCA_041752855.1 Thermosynechococcaceae cyanobacterium | reverse complement strand
CCCTGCCTGAAGGAGCCACTGTCTAGAAATCATCACATTTCCAGTGGCAAAGTAAGCGGCTGAAAAATCGGTGATTTTGTAGGCTTCGGCAGTGGGGGCATCAAAGTTGCTAGTGTTAATGACTGCGCCATAGGTAAATAGGCGATTATGGCCCAGTGCCTGCTGGGCTTGGGTCATCGCCTCTATATGCGCTTGCAGAAACACCTCTGTAACCACGAGGTCACTGTCAATAAAAACAATGGTGTCTCCTGCCGCCTGTTCAACACCAAGGTTACGGGCAGCGGCAGGGCCTTGATGGTTTTGTTGCAGCAGCCGGACGTGGGGAAACCTCTGCGAAGATTGATTCAGCCACTCAACGGTTCCATCCGTTGAGCCGTCGTCTACAACGACAACCTCATAGCTGCCAGGATAGGTCTGCTGCTCTAGTGCCCGCAAGCATTTTTCTAAAATCGGCTTACGATTGTAAGTTGGAATTACAATGCTGCAAAACACAGGCGCACTCCTTGGTTCAGACGTTCCTAGTATAGAGACTCTCGCGGTCGCCAAGCAGAGGAGTTTTCTGCGATCGCCTCCTCAAAAAAGATGCGGCTGAACTGGGCTTAATCCCTTAAGATAGGAGCCTGTTGTCATTTTGCGTGAGAAGACTATGGGGCGTGCCAAAAAGGTTGTATTGGCTTATTCCGGTGGGGTAGATACCTCGGTTTGTATTCCTTACCTTATGAAAGAGTGGGGAGTTGAGTCGGTCATTACCCTAGCGGCTGACTTGGGACAAGGAGATGAGCTAGGCCCGATCCAAAAAAAGGCGCTAGATTCCGGAGCCGAAGAATCGTTGGTGGCAGATGCGACCCAAAGCTTTATTGAAGACTACGCATTTCCCGCAATTCAGGCCAATGCCCTCTACGAAAATCGCTACCCGCTCTCGACGGCGCTGGCGCGTCCGCTGATTGCCAAACTGCTGGTTGAAGCTGCCGACCGCTACGGCGCAGATGCAGTGGCTCACGGCTGTACGGGTAAAGGTAATGACCAGGTGCGCTTTGATGTTTCGATTACCGCCCTCAACCCCAGCCTTAAAGTGCTTGCCCCTGCCCGTGAATGGGGCATGAGCCGCGAAGAAACGATCGCCTATGGTGAGCGCTATGGCATCCCGTCTCCAGTCAAAAAATCGTCGCCCTACAGTATTGATAAAAATTTGCTGGGTCGCAGTATTGAGGCCGGCCCTCTCGAAGACCCATGGAATGAGGCTCTGGAGGAGGTGTTTGAGATGACGACGGCGATCGCCAACACGCCCAATGAGCCAGAATACGTTGAAATCAGCTTTGAGAAAGGCTTGCCCACCGCACTCAACGGTGAGGTACTTGCCCCCGTTGAGCTAGTGCGCCGCCTCAACCAAACGGCAGGTCGCCACGGCGTAGGCCGCATCGACATGGTTGAGAACCGGCTAGTCGGCATTAAATCCCGCGAAATTTACGAAGCCCCTGCCCTCATTGCGCTTATTACCGCCCATCGCGACCTCGAAAGCCTAACGCTAACCGCTGACGTAAGCCACTACAAACGCGGCATTGAAGAAAGCTATAGCCAGCTTGTCTACAACGGCCTTTGGTACAGTCCGCTCAAGCAGGCGCTGGATGCCTTTATTGGGCAAACCCAGCAACGGGTGACGGGCGTGGTTCGGATGAAGTTCTTTAAGGGCATTGCCGCCCCCGTGGGGCGAAAGTCTGAATTCTCGCTCTACGCGTCTGACCTTGCCACCTACGGCAGTGATGATGCCTTTGACCATAAGGCGGCAGAAGGGTTTATTTACGTGTGGGGTCTACCAACACGGGTTTGGTCACAGAAGCTGCGGGGATAAAAGTCGCAGCACCCATCTCTGTTGTGTTTTGTAAAGGCTTAATGCTCTAGAGTCACTCCAAAGGGATAAACCTGTCAAAATTCCAGTCAGACTGAATTAGTGGATTTGAGGGTATCTCCTACGGCTCATGGTCAAGCCTCGGCATCAATCGCCTTTTGAGTGGACGGGCTTTAATACCTGGAGCAAACGGCTGTTCTCTGCCGTTTTGCTCGGTGGGCAGGTATTGGTGCATCTCATTCAAGGCAAAATTCACCGCCGAAATACCCTAGAACAGATGGCGATCGTAGGGCCAGAGTCTCTGCTGGTAGCGCTGCTGACCGCAACCTTTGTAGGCATGGTGTTCACCATTCAGGTGGCGCGAGAGTTCCTCAATTTTGGGTTGGGCAGCGCCGTGGGTGGGGTCTTGGCTCTGGCCTTGACCCGCGAACTGGGTCCTGTATTAACGGCGGTCATTTTGACGGGGCGTGTGTGCTCTGCTTTTGCCGCAGAAATTGGCACTATGCGCGTCACAGAGCAAATTGACGCGCTTCAGATGCTCAATACCGATCCGGTGGATTATCTGGTGATTCCACGGCTGATAGCCTGCTGCGTGATGCTGCCTGTGCTGACCATTTTTTGCCTGATAGCAGGCATTGGTGGCGGGATGGGCGTTGCAGCCTTGATGTACGGCATTCCTACTGGGGCTTTTTTGGACTCGGTACAGTCTTTTATGGTGCTTTGGGATATTTGGAGTGCGTTACTTAAAGCGATGGTGTTTGGTGCCATTATTGCCATTATTGGCTCTAGCTGGGGGCTAACCACAACGGGGGGAGCCAAGGGGGTAGGGCAATCTACAACAGCAGCAGTGGTGACGACGTTGCTGTTTATTTTTATCAGCAATTTTGTAATGTCTTGGCTGATGTTTCAGGGCATGGGCGGCTCAGTGGTGCAGCATTTGTGAAAGCTGGCTGAGCGAAGTCGAAGCCAGCTTTCACAAATGCCCGTAGCCAGGGGCTTAAAAATCGGGGCCAACCGTCACGATAAGCAGGTGATCGGGCAAGATTAATTCTTGAATAACCTGATCAATCTGCGCCATCGAAACAGACTCAATTTTGAGCGGAAAATCCCGAATTTCTTCGGTGCCAAACCCGTCTACAGCATTGATAAGCATCCGATGCACGACAGCATCTGGGTTTGCCAGCTCAACCGGATAGCTATTTACGATGCTGCGTTTAGCGGCGCTGAGTTCTGCCTCAGAAATGCCGTTTTGGCGTAGGTTCTGGAGCAGCGCAATGGTGCTATTTACCGCCTGTTCTGTATCTTCGGGTGCGGTCTGCATCTCAATTACAAACGGACCTGCGATTTGACCTGCCGCAAAGTAGCTATAGATGCCGTAGGTTAACCCTTGGCGATCGCGGATTTCTGCCCCTAGCCGACTCGAAAGGGTATCGCCCCCTAAAATTTGGTTAAGAACCATCGCAGGGTGATAGCGAGGATCGCGGCGGTCAAGGCCGGGATAGCCCATATAAGTGACAGCCTGACTCTTGCCAGGGAGCGAAATCTTTACCCGATGGGTGGCGGCGGGTAGTGCGACCGTTGGAACCTGAGGCGTTGATTCAGCGACCGTGGGTTTCCAGTCGCCAAAATAGGTTTGAATCTGAGCCTGTACCTGAGAGATCTCAAAATCGCCCACTAAGGCTAAGACCGTATGCTCTGGCGCATAGCGCTGATGATAAAACGTCTGGATGTCTTCTCGCGTAATGCCCTGCATTGTCTCAATACTGGGAAAAACGTGGAACGGATGATCGGGCGCATACAGCTTTTGCTGAAGTGTTCTACGCCCCAATCGCGCCGGATCGTCTAACTCCATGTGCAGGCTAGAGATGATTTGCTTGCGCGATAGCTCTAGCTCAGAATCTGGGAATGCTGCCTGCTGAAGCACTTCGGCGAGGGTTTTTAGCAGCAGAGGTAGATCTGCCGCTAAGGCATGGCCTTCGACTTCAACGCCTTCTCGGAAAGCGCTAAAGTCTAAACCTGCGCCTCGATCTTCTAGGCGCTTTGCTAAGGCGAGGGCATCGTGCGTGGCTGTGCCGCCCATAATGGTTTCAGCCGTTAGGCTAGCAACCCCTGGCTTTGTGAGCAGGTCTAGCCCATTTCCCGCCTGGATGTTGCCGTTGAGGGTGACGGTGGGGGAGCTATGGTCACTCAGCAGCAGTACCCGAAATCCGTTCGGGAGCGTAAAGGTTTCAGGCAGCACCTGGGTGGCAGAGCCTTTAGTGGCGTTGAGGGGCGGTAGATACTGAGCCACCTCTGCCGGATCGACGGGTTCGCTGGGGGTAAAGTTTTCGACGGTCTGCTGGGCAGAGATGCCGCCTACTTCTGCGTCTTCATCAAACTGGGTGGGTTCAAAGTACCCGACGGTGCGCTGGGCGGCATTGAGGTAGGTTTGGGCAACGCGCTGTACGTCTGCGGCGCTTACCTGCTGGATTTGGGCTAAGTAGTGATCGCTGTAGCAATAGTCGCCTGTGACCACTTCGCTATAGGCCAACTGACTGGCCTGACTATCTACCTCGCGGTTGCTCATCATAAAGTGCGTCATGAGCTGCTGTTTGGCGCGCTCTAGCTCTTCGTCAGACACAGGGGTTTGCTGGATATCTGCGATCGTTTGCAGTAAGACCCGATCGACGGCTTCTAGGGTTTGCTCTGGAATCAGCGAGGCAGAAATGTTGTACCATCCTGGCTCCATGAGAGCGGCAGAATAGGAGCTAACATGGCTGGCTAACCCTGGCTCAATTAAGGTCTGGAAAAATCTTGAGTTGCGACCGACGGATAAGACTGCATCTAAAACATCTAGAACCGGAACGTCAGGGTGCTGGACATCTGGGATGGGGTAGACCGATTCAATCAGAGATGCGCTGCCAGGTTGCTGGAGCAGGAGGGGGGAGGTAGGGGAATCTCCCTTTTTTTCTAGCGTTGACAAACTTGAAACAGACGTGCGAGACGCATTGGGGGCAAGCGCACCAAAGGTTTTATCAATACTTAGTTGCAGCGTATCTGGGTCAAAATCTCCGGTGACAACCAGCACCGCATTATCAGGGCTGTAGTAGGTGCTGTAATAATCGCGCACCTGCTCTACGGTAAAGCTCTCTACATCTGTCTTAGTACCGCCGACGGGCAGTCCGTAAGCGCGATCTGGAAATGCCTGACGCATAACCGCCTCGGATAGACGATACTCTGGGCTATTGTCGTACCCCTGAAGCTCTGAAATTACAACGCGCTTTTCGGTTTCAAGCTGCTCTTCGTTAATCAGCGAATGACGCATCCGGTCGGCTTCGAGAACCAGTAGTGCTTCAAGTTTGTCGCTGCTGACGGTGCCAAAATAGGCCGTCATATCGTAACTAGTGAAGGCATTAGAAGCGCTGCCCAGAGCGCTAAACAGCCGCCCAAACTGGATGGGGCGACTTTGGGTGCCTTTAAATAACAAATGCTCTAGCTGATGGGAGATACCGTTGAGTCCGGGGCCTTCGTTGCGAGAACCCACGCGATACCAAACCTGAACGCTGACGACGGGTGCGGTATGAATTTCTTTGGTTAAGACCGTTAAGCCATTCTTTAAGACAGTCTTTTGGACACCGCGTGTCAATGTGTTCATGGGTTGGGCAGCAGGGGAAAAGGTCATAGGGATTCTAAAACAGCCTAAAAATATTGATGAAATAAACCGAGGTCAGAGACTTGAGACAAACTATTCCCGTGGGGTTAAATTGTTATCACTTCATTTTAGTCTAGGGGAGATGCGACAGGTTGATGGCATCAAATGGCTCTATCCCTAACCTTTACAGCGTTTTTGTTCATGAGGGCTTGAGCATTTTCGGTTAAACTAGCTGTATCGGAGGTGAGATTGTCTGGGTAAGACAATGCACCTTATTGCCGGCTGATACGCTCGCCCGAGTTTTTAATCTATCTGTTTTGAAGCTGAACGAACATGGCTGAAGCCTATCTCCTTGACAAACTCAAATCGGTTGAGCAAACCTTTCACGAGCTAACTCGCCGCTTAGGAGACCCTGAAGTAGCAGTAGATCCAGGAGAGATCCAGCGAATTGCGAGGGCGCGTGCTTCTTTAGAAGAGACGGTGGATACGTTTGACCAGTGGAAATCAACGGAAGCAGAACTCGCCGAGGCTCAGCAGATTTTGAAAGAATCTGCCAGCGATCCAGAGCTGCGAGAAATGGCCTCGTTAGAAGTATCGGAGCTGGCTGAACGCCTAGCGACTCTAGAAAACCATCTTAAGCTGCTGCTGCTGCCTCGTGACCCCAATGATGACAAAAACATCATGCTAGAAATTCGGGCTGGCACTGGGGGAGATGAAGCCAGTATTTGGGCTGGGGACTTGGTGCGACTCTACTCGCGCTACTCAGAGACCCAACACTGGAAGGTAAAGCTGATCAGCGATTCTCAAGGAGAAATGGGCGGCTTTAAGGAAGCGATTTTAGAAATTCAGGGCGATCGCGTTTACAGCAAGCTCAAGTACGAGGCTGGCGTTCATCGCGTCCAGCGGGTGCCTGCCACAGAGACTTCGGGACGGGTGCATACTTCGACCGCAACGGTCGCTATTATGCCCGAAGTAGATGATGTAGAGATTCACATTGACCCGAAGGATATTGAAATGTCTACGGCGCGATCGGGCGGCGCAGGGGGACAAAACGTAAACAAAGTTGAAACCGCTGCCGATTTGTTCCACAAGCCAACAGGGATTCGGATTTTTTGTACGGAAGAGCGATCTCAGCTCCAAAATAAAGAGCGCGCCATGCAGATTTTGCGCGCAAAGCTCTACGAAATGAAGCTGCGTGAGCAAAATGAGGCCGTATCTGATCTGCGGCGATCGCAGGTGGGGACAGGGTCGCGCTCTGAGAAAATCCGCACCTACAACTACAAAGACAACCGCGCCAGCGATCATCGCCTCAATATTAACTTCCCGTTAGAGAAGGTTTTAGAAGGCGATTTAGAAACGATCATTCAATCCTGTATTTCTCAAGATCAGCAGCAGCAGCTTCAGGAATTGGCGGTTTCTCAAGCCTAAAGGATGAACGGCTCAATCGATAAATTCTTGAAACTATAGAGGATTTTCGTTCTCCCCGAGGAGTGCGTTTTAGCTCATGATGTCCCAAAGCTTTTTTCTCTGCTCACTATAAATTAGCCCTACCCAATTCTGGGTAGGGTGGGGTGGATCATTCATGGCGCTACTGACGAACCCACCCCGCCCGATGGGCACCCCTCCCAGGAGGGGATTTTTATCGTGGGTAGCGGCTGTTACTTTGCAGCCAAGACCCAATTCACGAGCGTCCGCACGCCAAAGCCTGTGGCTCCTGGATTGTGGTAGCCACTTTCTTTTTCAACCCAGACGGGGCCAGCTACGTCTAAATGTGCCCAAGGCGTTTCTTTGACAAACTGTTTTAGAAACAGTGCCGCCGTAATAGAGCCACCAGGACGAGGACCCGTATTTTTCATGTCGGCAATCATAGACTTCATCCCCTCGAAGTATTTGTCTTCTAGGGGCATTCGCCACATTTTTTCCCCAGACTGCTCGGAGGCACTCAGCAAGGCGTTGGCGAGTTCATCCTGCGGACTCCAGACCCCTGCAATATCGTTGCCTAAGGCCACAATGCAGGCTCCCGTTAAGGTGGCTAAATCTACAATCGCATCAACTTCCAGCTTTTCGGCAAACACCAGCGCATCGGCTAAAGTGAGACGACCTTCGGCATCGGTATTGTTAATTTCGATGGTTTTGCCATTAGAAGCCGTTAAAACATCGCCGGGATGGATGGCGCGACCGCTAATCATGTTTTCAGTGGCAGCGACGATAAAGTGAACTTCAGCGTCTGGCTTCAGTAGGCCAATCACCTTTGCTGCACCAAATACCGCAGCAGAGCCAGCCATGTCCATCTTCATGGTTTCGATGCCGCTGCCCGTGGGTTTGATGTTGAGTCCACCAGAATCAAAGGTTAACCCTTTGCCAATAATCGCCAGTTTGCGCGTGGGGGTGCCCGATGGCTTGTAGGTGATGTGGATAAACTTAGGCGGCATTTCAGAGGCTTGGGCAACCCCTAGAAAGGCACCCATACCCAGCGCTTCACAGGCTTCTTTTTCTAAAACTTCGAGAGTCAAGCCGTGGGACTGCGACAGTTCCGCAGCGGTGTCTGCCAAGCTCATGGGCGTGACGACGTTAGCTGGGGCATTAACCAGTTCACGGGCAAGGATGACCCCCTCACACATCTGCTGCGCTTGGGTGATGGCATCTTCTTGCGCGTCTACTCCCAAGAGATCAATGTGCTCAATATGAAGCCCTGAGCTATTTTCTGTCTCTGACTTAAAGCGGTTGTCTTGGTGTAAAGCCAGCACCGCGCCTTCTATCATTGCCGCTGCGGAAAGTGCTGCGTCTTGGTTCCAAAGCGGGAGTGAGACTGCAACGCGCTTTGCCTTTTGCTTTTGGGCAGTACGGGCGATCGCCGCTGCCCCTTGCCGCAGTCCTTCTAACGTAAAGTTTTCTGGTTTACCCAAACCCACGAGAACAACTTTACGGGCGACAGTGCTGCTGGAAGGCGATCTCAGCCAGGTGGTTTCACCGGATTTGCCCTTAAATTCACTCTCGGCAATCACCTCTTGTAAAAGCCCATCCAACGCCGAGTTAAGCGCGGTAAACGTCTCGGACTGCTCCACCTGCTCTTCAAAAAAACCAACGCCTAGGCAGTCTCCAGACCATTGCTGTACTAGCGTATTTGCTGCTGCTGCTTGAATCTTCATAAACGATTGCCTTGACCTTAGATAAGCACTGTGTTCACAGATCTTCATATCCCTTATTCTGTCAGAGTGGCGGTTCCTTGTGCAGAACTGCTTTAGTCATCTTCTAAAACGGATAATAGCGGGTAGTATTCTGACTGCTGTACGTCGTCTAAAATGCGGAGAGCAGCGTTGCCGCTGCGGTCAGGCTCTGGAGCAAATTTACCCATCAACTATGCGTCAATCCATCGTTTCTGCCATCCGGCGATCGTCGCCACTGCTGCTGTCTATGGGCTTGGGTGGGGTTTTGGTCGTCGGCTCATTATTTGCCGTTGCGAAATTTTGGACTCAAAGTAGCAGCAACGCTCCTGAAGAAACCGCCGTTACGGTGCCCCCTACTGCCGCAGTGCCAAGCCGTGTATTAGCCCAGTCCTTTCAGCCTGCGGTAGTGCGTCGCCCTTTGCTGGAGTCTCTTGCCCGTCAAGGCACGTCGGTTGAACAGCAGCAATCTCGCTATGTTTTAGCCGCTGATGCCGTGCGTCAAGGCAATGGTAAAGAAGCACTGGGGTGGCTTGATGGCTTAGAAACGCGCTACGCAGTGCTTGCCCCTCAGATTCTGGCACTCCGCGCCCAAGCCTATATGCTTAACAATCAAAGTGATGCCGCCACAAAGCTTTGGCAGCAGGTTATTCAGCAGTTCCCTAAAACTGCGGCGGCAGGGGAAGCCTACTACAGCCTCGGCAAAACCATTCCCCAGTATTGGGATCAGGCGATCGCCAATCTCCCCGCCCATCCCCGCACGGTCGAAATTGCCCTCACGCGCCTAAAGCAAACTCCCAAAGATCGCGCACTGCTTTTGCTGGTAGCTCAGTATGGGTTTCACCTCAAAGACTATAAAACCTATCTAGATCGCCTCACGCAGACCTTTGCGCCTCAGCTAACGCCTCAGGATTGGCAGGCGATCGCATTCGGCTATTGGGAAAAGCAAAAGTATAAAGAAGCTGGACTCGCCTATAGCCGTGCCCCTTCAACCTCGCGCAACGCCTACCGCGCGGGTCGCGGCCTTCAGCTTGGGGATGAAAAAACGGCTGCGATTGCGGCCTATCAGCGGATGGTTGCTGCGTTTCCTGAAGCGCCGGAAACCCCTAAAGCATTGATGCGGCTGGCAGATTTGAGTGAAGGGAATTCGGCAGTTGCCACGCTGGAGCAGGCGATCGCCCTTGCCCAGCGCCTCAAGCGACCCGAAGACGCTGCGGATGCCCTTGCCCGTAAGGCTAGTCGCCTCGCTAAACTCAACCCTGCTCAACAGACTGCCACCGAAGCGCAGCTTTTAG
>JBGSVR010000339.1:0-6429 GCA_041752855.1 Thermosynechococcaceae cyanobacterium | reverse complement strand
CTACCCAAGATCTCAGGCAACAAATTCTAGACTTCGTTGCCTACTTTAACCGTGTTCTTGCGAAGCCATTTAACTGGAAGTTCAAGGGGTTTCCTGAACCCGCTAAAGCTGCTTAATTATTTTCGCCACCCTGCACTAGGTTATATCTGGCAAAACCGCGATTGAAGTAAGTACTCGCATCTTGTGGATTAAGCTCAATGGCTTTGTCATATTTTTTGACTTCATCAGCATATTTTTTCTGACTCTTAATTGCTTGATCTTTCTGATCTGCTTCACCCCTAGAAATATTGTTTTGAGAATTTGTGCCTGCAAAAATAATGGCCAAAATGACAACAAATGCCGTGCAGCCAGTAATTGCAAATGCCACAACTCCAATAAGCCTAGATTTTCCTTTTTGAGGTTTGGGCTGTTGGTGCAGCGTAACCACTGTTTTGGCAAGCGCTTCTGGTGGTAGCGTTATGATTGGAGGCTTTAAGCGAGATCTAACCACCGTCTTTTCTAAAGCGTTTGGCTCTACGTTCTCTACTAAAGGCTTCGAGCGTACACTCACAACAGTTTCAACCAGAGCGCTTGAGGCGACTTGCGCTGAAGCATACCGATCTCGGAAGTGATAGCAGGTCATTTTATCCAAAACCCTGGCAAGCTGAGAACTCACAGAGACAGCATCTTTCCAAACCAAATCACCCGTCGCCGACTCTTGCTGCGGCATTTTACCCAGCAGCGCCTGAATCCCCAATACTCCAACCGCATACACATCACTCGCAAGCTGCGGATGCCCGTGAGCCTGTTCTGGTGGCATATAGCCCGCTGTCCCAATTGCAATGGTGGAAGTGGTATGGCCTTCTGCATCCATCGCTAAAGCGTTGATTTCTTTGACCGCGCCAAAGTCGATCAAAATAATTTTTTGATCGTGTTGACGGCGCATTAGATTCTGAGGCTTAATGTCTCGATGGATGACGCCATGCTGATGGACAACAGACAGTACCTCCAAAATCTCCTTCAAAAGCTTAACCACGCTTGCCTCGCTCCAAGGCTTACCCACCATCAGTTCTTCGCTCAAGGTATGCCCCTCAACAAACTCCTGAACCAAATAGAACTGATCGTTTTCTTCGATATGGGCAAACAGACGCGGAATTTGATCGTGGGCGTTGCCCAAATCGTATAAAACTTTTGCTTCTCGATCAAAAAGTACCCTTGCGGCTTGAAGAATCGAGGGTGCTGAGTGTTTCGGCTTAAGATGTTTCACGACACATTGAGGATTTCCTGGCAAATCCAAATCTTCAGCCAGGTAGGTATCTCCAAATCCTCCACTGCCTAAAAAGTGGTTGATTTTGTAGCGATTGCGTAAAACAGTCCCAATTTGCATAGGTTCAATGAAAGGAGATTGGCATCAATTTTGACATAGGTCAACTCCCAGATCCTAATCGTCCCCAAAACCCATAAATCTTCATCTTTGAAATACACCGACGCTAGACCGTAGCCTGTTTAGCCAGTGAGCAGAATGTGTCAATCGCCCATCATAAGATCGCCAATTCTACGTCTTAGGCAAGAAAACGGTGTACGCTAAAAGCGCATTCTTGAATCCTGTAACCCCTATCAAAGAAGGCTCCCGATGAAAGCCCAAGTGTTTCGTGGCGTGAATCAGCTTAGCTATGAAGAGGTTCCCCTGCCGGAGCTTGAGTCGGACGAGGTGCTGGTTCAGGTGAAGGTGGTGGGGTTATGCCAGTCGGACATCAAAAAGATCCGCTACCCACTTTACGCGCCACCCCGCATTTTTGGGCACGAAACGGCTGGGGTTATTTCGGCAACTGGTGCTGACGTGAAGGGTTGGCAAGCAGGCCAGCGCGTGATTGTGCTGCACCACATCCCCTGTATGCACTGCGACTACTGCCTGAATGAAAACTATTCCATGTGCGATGTTTACAAAAACATCACCACGACCGCAGGCTTTACCCCCAGCGGCGGCGGCTTTGCAGAGTATGTCAAAGTGCCAGGGCATATTGTCCGTAACGGTGGACTGATGGAGATCCCGAGCCACATTACTTTTGAGCAGGCCAGCTTTGTAGAACCTACCAACTGCTGCATGAAGGCTGTTAAAAAAGCGCAGATTCAGCCCGGTCAAACTGTTTTGGTGACGGGGGCAGGACCGATTGGCCTCATGTTTATTATGCTGGTGAACTATCTGGGAGCCAGGGCGATCGCCACCGATCTCCTGCCCAGCCGCATTGAAAAGGCGCTGAGCATAGGAGCTGCCGCCGCATTTGATGCCCGTGACCCAGAATTGATGCAAAGGGTACAGGCGGCAACCAACGGAATGGGTGTAGACGTGAGTTTGCTGGCAGTGCCAAGTGACAAAGCGTTTTTTCAGGCGTTGGACTGCACCCGTAAAGGCGGCAAAATTTTGTTTTTTGCAGAATTTCCTGATGAGCTAGAAATTCCCATTAACCCCAACGTGATTTATCGCCGCGAGATTGATTTGATGGGCAGCTATAGCTCCTCCTATCGCCTCCAAAAGCTTTCGGCCGATATTGTATTTAATCAGCGCATAGATGTAGATGCGCTGGTGAGCGATCGCTATCCCTTAAGCGACCTCAACGCGGCTATAGAGCAGGCTGTTAAACCTAGCCCCGATACCTACAAGATTTTGATCTATCCATAAGGTCGGTGATTTCTGATGACCGACTACAGAAAGTTAGGCTGTGGTCAATAACCCTGTATCCTTAATACTGTCAACCACACACTAACTTAGAATCAGCCTCGTTGGTAACGAGTTTTAATCAAATTATATGAATAATAGAAATCGGTCAGACATTAATACGATTATTCAGAATGGATATTCTGTCGAAATTGGAGCATTTATCCAAAGAGGATGGGAGATCTGTCAGAGTAATTTAGGTCTGTTTGTTGGCTTTTTTCTGGTCACGCTTCTGATTGGTGGAGCATTAGGCTTTATCCCTATTCTTGGGAACATTGCCTCTATTATTATCGGTGGGCCACTCAATGCAGGCTCTTTAATCGTAGCTTTTAAGATTATCAAAAAGCAATCTATTGACTTCAGCGACTTTTTCAAAGGTTTCCAGAATGACTATTTTCTGCCGACCTTGCTTGTTACCTTAGTAACCACCCTATTTGCGTTTGCCTGCATGATTCCTGCCGGAATTGGGTTTGTTTTGATCAGCTTTACAGCCGGCAACAAAGAGCCAAACTCAATTTTATTGTTGGTGGCAGCGCTACTTGCTTTCGCAGGATTTTTGGGGTTGGTTTATTTAAGCATTTGCTATGTATTTGCAATTCCATTGGTTGTGGGTCGCAAGCTTGAATTCTGGCCTGCAATGGAAGCCAGCCGTAAAATTGTAGGTCAGCAATGGTTTGCTGTTTTTGGCTTTTTGTTTGTGCTAGGTCTAATCAATGTTGCAGGGGCTTTAGTGTGCGGCTTAGGATTGCTTGTGACGGTACCCCTCACAACCTGTGCGATCGCCGCAGCCTACGAGCATATCTTTGGTCTCCCTAGTACAGAAGACTCTTTTGCGTAGCCGATTGGAATCTATATTCAGCGTGAAGATGCTAAAGCGCGACGTAAACTTTGCTCTGCATAATTTGTTGGGGTTGCTTGTTCCGCTAGCTTTGAGCAGCATCTGTGCGACGGAAAATGCCTTAGCAGCGCCTCAGCCTAACGCGGTGAGTTATGCCGTTGTGCAGCTTCAGGGGTTAGACGTTCCTGTCCCGCAGGTTAAAGGAGCTGCAACAATTCCCCTCAAGTTGCTAGAGAAAAGTCAGGTCTACACGACCCCTGTGATGGTAGGCAAACTGACCAGGCCGTTTTTGATCGATACAGGCGCTTCTGCAACCCTGCTCTCTGCCGATCTGGTGACGACGCTCAAGCTACCTGGTCGAGCTGTCCCTGGCGATCGCCTAGCCTCTGCGGTGGCAGGCAAAGAATGTGCTTCGATGAAAGCCACACTTCATGAACTGCCGCTGCTCGCCCTGGGGTCAGTTGAAATTCGTGGCGTGCATGGCCTGCGCTTTGAGACTGCTGCTGTACCAGATGGGTTAGCTGGCGTAATGGGCATGGATATTTTGCAGCAGTTTGACCTCAACTTTAACCCTAAAGCCAAAACCCTGAATCTTGCACCCCCTTCTGTTTTACCAACGGCAGCTTCTGCCACTGCAATTGCGCTTCAGAAAAAGCTTGGCGTTTTTTTGGCAAAGCTCACGCTTAACGGTCAAGGACCTTTTACGGTGCTTTTAGATACCGGAGCCGATAGTACCTTTATCTCAGGGGCGATCGCCCAGCGTCTCAACCTTCTTAACCGTCAGCCCGCGCAGATTTTAGGGTTTTGTGGCCTAGAGCCAGCCGAAAAATCGCTGCTTACTTCAGTAAAGTTGCGGCAGTATGAGCAAAAAAATCTTGAGGCAATTGTTGTATCGTCGCCTATTTTGAAATTGCTGGGCGTAGATGGAATCTTAGGCCAAAATTTTCTGAATCACTATCAACAGCAGTGGCGATTTACGCCTTCTACTATTAATGGCACTAAGACAGACGGTAGCTTGTTGCTTTCGCCTGTGCAATAGATAAAATCTCTTCGGTATCCTGAAATTTCTATAAAGATAAACACAGCCATGACCATTACAACGCTACTGCAAGAGATTGAGGCCGCCAGTTCTGCTTCGGCATTGGCGGACGCAGTAGAAGCGCTTGCGCTAACGGGTGCCCCTGAGGCGACGGAGCCGCTGATTGCGGCGCTGGGCTATAACAATCCAGGGGCAGCGGTGGCGGCGGTGGATGGGTTAATCCGCATTGGGGAGAAGGCGGTGGAGCCACTGTTAGGGCTACTGGATAATTTTAACTATGGTGCAAGAGCCTGGGCGATTCGGGCGTTGGCAGGCATTGGAGACCCGAAAGGTTTAGAGATTTTGCTGGAAGCGGCGAGTGAGGATTTTGCCCTTAGTGTGCGACGGGCGGCGGCACGCGGGTTGGGGACGATTCGGTGGGATCGTTTATCCGCAGACCAGCAGGTTGAGGGGCAAGGCAGATGTTTGGCGGTGCTGCTCGGCTGCGCACAAGATCCAGAGTGGGTGGTGCGCTATGCGGCGATCGCTGGGGTTGCTTCTCTCGCCTTGGCAATAGCCCAGAGCCAGCCACAGATGCTATCTTCCCTTTTGAATCAGTTAGAGGAGCGGCGATCAATGGAGGGGGTTCTGGCAGTCAAGGCGCGCATTCTCTGGGCGCAGCAGCAGGTGCAAGACCTACTCTCAAAAGCGGCTGAGGGTTCATAATGAAGGGCGCAGCTATTGTTAGGATTGGGTAATGACCACTGATTTATATTGTTTGTTGGCGTTGGCGCTTTGGTCGATTGTGCTCAATCACGTGCCTGCGATCGCACGGGTGAGTGCTGCGCAGTCGCCCATTGCCTGGGGGCTAGGAAACCGCGATACGGTGCCAGAGGTGAAGCCTTGGGTGGGTCGAGCAGATCGCGCTCAGCGAAATCACCATGACAATCTCGCGATGATTACGGCAGTCATTCTGATTGCTCAGGTGTCAGGGCAAGCCGATGCGGTGACGGCATCTGCCTCGATTGCGCTTCTAGGGTGCAGGGTGCTTCATGGCGTGACCTATATTTTTGGAGTTCCTACCCTGAGATCGTTGAGCTACGCTGCTTCAATCGGTGCGCTGGGGGTGATTGTTTGGCGTATTTTAACCTGAGCAGCTCACTTACCCCTTGGACTATAGTACCCATAGAGCTATTTATATCAGATATGATATAAATAGCTCTATGGATGAAATCAATAAACCTTTAGCCTGGTTATATGGTGAGGTTAAGACACCACCGTTTACTCCAGAAGCGCGCATAGAGGCTGGTGTGCTTCTGAGACGTTTACAGCGGGGTGAAAGTCTTGGAATGCCTCACTCAAGACCTATGCCGAGCATTGGTAAGCGCTGCCATGAGCTTAGAATCCGAGATGCAGGCCAAAACTGGAGGCTCATTTACCGAATCGATGAAGATGTAATTCTGATTCTCGAAATTTTTAACAAGAACACTAGAGCTACGCCAATCAACGTAATTGAAAACTGCAAGAAACGGTTAAGGAAATACGATACAGATATAAAGGACTAATATTGTGGATCAAGCGAAAAAGAAGAATCTAGAAAATAAAGGCTGGAAGATTAGTTCGGTTTCAGAATTCCTAGACCTTTCTCCGGAGGAATCGATCCTGATTGAAATTAAGTTAGCGCTCAGTCTTAATCTCAAGGAACGACGAAGAAGATTGATGACACAAGCAGAGTTAGCTGAGAAAATTAATTCTAGCCAACCTCGTGTTGCAAAAGCTGAAAATGGAGACGATTCGGTTTCTATTGAATTGTTAATACGCGCAATGCTTGCGACAGGTGCAACGCCTCAAGATATAGGGCAAGTTATTGCTCAAGCA
>JBGSVR010000338.1:0-2554 GCA_041752855.1 Thermosynechococcaceae cyanobacterium | reverse complement strand
GACGCTGTAGGTACCGACGGTGAGATTACCTGCTACAACCTGAAGTCCACCACCACCCAGGGTGGCTAAAAAGGCCAATAGAATCAAAATTCGGATCAGGGGGACAAAGGCCGCACTGAGGGCGATCGCATGGCGGTTGCTTTGGCGGTAGGCTTCGCTGTCTTGGCGGATCTGCTCGGTTTCAAAGGCTTCGGTGGTAAAGCTTTTGATGGTGGTAATGCCGCTGAGGTTATTAGACAGACGGCTATTGAGAAAGCTAACGCGCTCTCGCACGGCGGCGTAGCGGGGGGCTAAAACCTTTTGGAAGGCGATCGCCCCCCAAATAATAAAGGGCATAGGCAACACCGCCACCCACGCCACGCCTGGAGCCAGCACAAAAAATGCACCCCCAATGATAATCACCGTGGTGATGACCTGAATGACTTCGTTGGCACCGCCATCTAAAAATCGCTCAAGCTGGTTGATGTCGTCGCTCAAAATCGACATCAGGCTGCCCGTACTTTGCTCCTCAAAAAAGGCCATTTCGAGGTTTTGGAGATGACCGTAGCCGTCTAGCCGAAGGTAGTGCTGAATGGTCTGGGCTAAATTGCGCCAGAGCCTTGCATAGAAATACTCAAACAGCGACTCCAGACCCCAAATGATGATAGACAGCCCGCAAATCAGCGCCAACTGCCCGCCTACGTCTGGGATGCCCCAACGGGCGATCGCCGACTGGTCTTTCTGCACGACTACATCTACCGCCATCCCAATCAAGGCAGGGGGAGCCAGATCAAAAACTTTATTAAGGACAGAACAAATGCTCGCTAGCCATATTTCCCGTAAAAAGGGACGACTGTAGTGCAGAAGGCGGTTTAGGGGCGGCGGCTGGCGAGAAGATGTGATCATGATGACTGCGGTTTGGATTTAAACGGGGAACACTAAGGGGGATAGCTTTAGATAAGGTTAAGACCTGTTAAGTTATACATCTTTGTCTTAATCTAGTAAGTATATCTACTGCTCTTGTGAAAGCTCATTTCTTTGTTGTGCATTGATTCCACCATGATAGAACTTGACTCTCTTCCTATCGTTGCCGAACGTGCTGAAACCCTGAGCAGTGAGGTTTTGCTCACTATTTCTAAATTGGCGGGTCGCCAACGCCGTATTGAGGCCACCATTCATCTTTCCCACCCAATTGAGCAGGTCTGGGACGTTCTGACAGATTATGAGGCGCTTGCAGAATTTATCCCCAACCTTGCTAAAAGCTGCCGCGTCCCTCATCCAGACGGCGGCATTCGGATTGAGCAGGTGGGCACCCAAAATCTCAAGGTGGTGACGTTTTCGGCACGGGTGGTCTTAGATATGGTGGAGGAATATCCCTCGGCGATTCACTTCACGATGGCAGAAGGGGACTTTAAGTCATTTTCGGGTGAGTGGCTGCTTCAGTCTGTCCCAGAAACGGACGGGGGCGGAACCCGACTGACCTATATTTTAGAGGTTTGGGCGAAGGCGACTATTCCAGTGATTGCCATTGAGCAACGCCTCAAGAAAGATTTGCCTCAGAATTTGTATGCCATTCGCGATCGCCTTTCAGCACTCTATTCTTAGTCAGTGGTCGCTTGGGTTGAAGCATGAAACCCAAGCCCTAACCGATGCAGTACCGCAGAGTGAGAATATCGTGCGGTATCTACTTCTTTATGTTGGTCACGCACCATCTGCGATCGCCTTTGTCTGAGCCTCATTCTGTTAATCGGCTCAGACGGTCTTTGTGGTATGCGACGCAGTGAATCCTTGTGGGGCATGGGTTTCGTCCCTCAACCCAGCCTACCATTACTACCTCGCGCTGGGTTTAATTAATGAGGTAATTCATGAAGCTTGTAAAGGGTACATTGGTGATGGGTCTAATCTTCTTTGGATGTTTTGAGACTTTACAATTCTTGAACAAACTAGATGCCCTCAGCCGTGGGAAAAACTTTTTAAAATCTCATAATATCATAGCTAAATCTATAGAATGTGAAGTGCCAGCGCGTGCGGCATTTGATAGTTCAGTAAGATTCTGCACTTTCAATTCTACACCAGAGCAAATCCAAATTCTTGTTAAAAATCTGGATTTTCGCCCAATTGATCTCAGTGTACGTAGTGATGAAGATTTAGATAAAATCTACGCTGAGTTAGAAACACAACAAAAAAAAGGAAAAACAAAACTAGAAACACACTGGAAAATAGATGACTTAAGAAGATCCTATCGTATTGAGGAACACTCCTGCTGGGCAAGGCTTGAATTAAAAAATAGATCCGAGCTTGAACTTTATGGAATATATGACAACAAAAAAAGTAAATTTAGAAACAACTTTTTTGTTTTCTATAAAAAATTAACTAAGAAAGGGTGTATTCGCTTTGAGTCTATTGGAGGATAAAAATAGAATAGTAGGATAAATTGACATTAGAAAGCCCGTTGCCCGACCAATCTGGCAAGAAAAGCCGCTTTACCTTAACGATATTCACTCAAGACTTGAGCCTTCCCTTCGCTTAGGCGATAGCTACGCATCAGGAGTCCGCAGCCATAGCTTTAGCTTGA
>JBGSVR010000337.1:0-7530 GCA_041752855.1 Thermosynechococcaceae cyanobacterium | reverse complement strand
CGATCGCCTTATTTCAATCCCCTTTAAAATCCGCATGGGCATTGCAGCAGACAGTAACAGTAGCGCAGCGCCTACTCCACTTAAAACATAGAGCCAGCCTGCCATTGTGTTTGCCGCAGCCAGCCAAAAGCAGAATGTTAGCCCGATTAAAACCCAGCCTCCATAGGCAGGTGCAGCACTGTGAGTTTCTAGCCAGGTCAATAAAGGCTTAGCAAGTTTCATGAAGGGCGATTAGATTGGACAGGATGTATTTATGATCATTCCCAAACTGACGACTAAGGCAGCACTGGTCAAACAAGCTAAAAACGATTATTGGGAATCGGAATGATGCCCAGGAGTCGAAGTTACCAAGATGATTTCCTCCTAAAACAGAATCATATTCAGATTACCTAAGCATCCTTGGCTTTTTCAGTTGTCTGGACAACTTCAAAGGTTCATGCAGTAGGATTGATCTCACAGACACGGATTCTAGGAAAATATGGCTAACTTGGTGCCTTGGTTTACAAACCAACTTATTATCGTGGTACTTTTTGGAGGATTCTGTATAGCCTTTTTTACAATTAGGCCATTAGTAAAGTTACTCGTTAACAAACTACAGACTCGACGATATTTTCATGACAGTATGGCTGATTATGGAGACTACGGCGGGCTTGATATCAGCATCAACTCAAATTCCACTGATGACTCCTTCGCTGACATATCAACTTGTGATGGAATCGACATAGGGTCTTGCGACTCAACTTACTAAAAAACGAAGGCTAAGTGGATAAACCAAGTGTTTTCCTCTCGCACAATCTCAACACTGCGGATAAATTCTCGAAAGTAAAAGCGGCGCTCTGGTTCTGAAAGATCCTGCCAAAACTGCGGAATCGAGACGGTTTTGGCGGTTTCTATAAGATTCACGGGTGGAAGCTGCGCGAGCTTATTTTGTAGCTCAGCGATTTCTATCTTCAGTGTGTAGGCTCTTAAATCCGCTGTCCTTTCGTCCAAAATTTGCTGTGTAACCAGATCTGGCAGTTGGGCGATGACGGCTTGCTTAGCGGCGATTGCCCCCATTACCCCTGCCGTAATCTGATCTAGCGGAAGCTGAGTTAACCCCGCTACTTCCTGAGGCAGCGTTTGACAGATCGTTTCAATGGTTTTCTCCAGCACAGACTCGTACCGCAGCGCCCTGCATTTAGGCCGTTGCGGACAGGCCATCGGTTTGAGATACAAATACTCATAGGCTTGCCGACGTGCCGTCACCCGAGACACACTCATGGCAGACTGGCACTGTTGGCAGACCACAAGGCCAGAAAGCGATCGCGGGGCGCTGGCAGCACGGGGCGCTAAACTGCGGTTGCGCCTCAACAGCCGATCTATCTGAGCGGCCTCAGCACGCAGCAGAATGGGTGAATGGGTATCGGGCTGCACGGCATCATCGTGGGCTAAGTCACCCCGATAGACCGGATGGGTCAGCCATCGCTGCCCTGTAGAGGGCGATATTTTTTTGCCGTGTTTTTTAGCAATATGCCGCACTGCACCGCGCACAGAGCCATAAATTAAAAAATGGTCATAGAAATCTCGTAGCACTGGCAAAACACTGCGATCAATCACATAGCGATCGCGTCCCCGTCGATAGCCGTAGGGAGCCTTCCCTGGGGGCGGCAACCCCTTCAGGCGTTTGAGGGCATGTCCTTGACGGATCTGACGGCTGCGCTGCTGTTGCTGAATTTCATTGAGTAGCCCCAGCAGTTCAGGTTTAGATTCAGAATGGGGTAAAGCTGTGTTGCAACTTGCTGGCTCCTGCGATCGATAGGGCTGCTCTAGTGCCACTACACACACGCCCAAAGATTCAAGCTGAGTCAGCCTTTGCGTTACGACAGAAAGTGAATCGCCTAGCTCTTCTAGATTCCGCAGAACGAGATAATCGGGTGGGTTTTGGGCAGATTCTTTGAGGAGAGACTGAAGCTGCGATCGCCGAGGGTCAGCGTCTTGATAAACCACATCAAAGCTCCAACCCCAAGTTGAAGGGGCTGGGCAATCTTCCCAGGCAGCGTCATAGTAAAAATAAGCAGCCGTTTGCATCAATCTGGCATCCGCTTTCAAACGCTGATCAAAAAATCAAATAATTAGGTTGGCATAGACGTATCTGCTGTGTTACCTTTGATTACTGTGCCACAATACAAAAGCACATCAATCTAGGGTCGCTAACTCAACGGTAGAGTACTCGGCTTTTAACCGATTTGTTCCGAGTTCGAATCTCGGGCGACCCATTTTTACAAATTCTAAAAATGCCTTTATCAAAATGGGGGGAAGCTTCACCGTTTGATACGGGATGTTTCAAGTGCTAAAGATTTAGTTTGCAGTGGCGATAGCTTCGCACCAATAGTCCGCCCACAGGCAAACCCATTACCAATAGCAGGGGATTTACCCAAGCGCAGCTAATGTTTGCGATAAACAAGCATTGTGAACAGGAAGCCCCCCAACAGGATAATATGACTTAAGATTAGCGTAACAATTCAGCGCGTTTAATCCGAAGTTTCGTCTACATCACAACGAGGAAAATTATCTATGGCGCTCGTACCTTTGCGGCTACTGTTGGATCACGCCGCTGAAAACGGTTATGGGATTCCTGCTTTTAACGTCAACAACATGGAGCAGATCCAGTCAATCATGCAGGCTGCCAACGAAACGGACAGCCCAGTGATTTTGCAAGCTTCTCGCGGCGCTCGTACCTACGCTGGCGAAAACTTTTTGCGACACCTCATCTTGGCAGCGGTAGAAACCTACCCTCACATTCCCATTGTGATGCACCAAGATCATGGCAATGCACCGAGCACCTGCTATTCAGCGCTCAAGAACAACTTCACCAGCGTCATGATGGATGGCTCCTTAGAGGCAGATGCCAAGACCCCTGCCAGCTATGAGTACAACGTCGCTGTCACCAGCGAAGTGGTAAAAGTGGCTCACTCCATCGGCGCTTCCGTTGAAGGTGAGCTTGGCTGCCTAGGCTCTCTCGAGACAGGCAAAGGCGAAGCAGAAGACGGTCACGGGTTTGAAGGCGAACTCGACCACTCCATGCTGCTCACCGACCCCGATGAAGCTGTGGATTTTGTTGAGCGTACCCAAGTGGATGCGTTAGCCGTGGCGATCGGCACCAGCCACGGTGCCTACAAGTTCACCCGCAAGCCCACTGGCGAAATTCTAGCCATCAGCCGCATCGAAGAAATTCACCGTCGTCTGCCCAACACCCACTTGGTCATGCACGGATCTTCTTCAGTACCTGAAGACCTGCTAGCACTCATTAACCAGCACGGTGGTGCCATTCCAGAAACCTACGGCGTACCCGTCGAAGAAATTCAGAAGGGCATCAAGAGCGGCGTTCGTAAAATCAATATTGATACCGACTGCCGTTTAGCCATTACTGCGGCTGTGCGTGAAGCGCTTCAGTCAAAGCCTAGCGAATTCGACCCTCGCTTTTTCTTGAAGCCTTCCATTAAGTACATGCAAAAGGTATGTGCTGACCGCTATACACAGTTCTGGTGTGCGGGTCACGGCAGCAAGATCAAGCAAGTTAGCCTAGAAGAATACGCCAGCAAGTATGCCAAGGGCGACCTCAAGCAAGTAGCTGCGGTTGTATAAACAGCTTTAACCTCACGGTGAGCTAGTGAAGGGGTGGGCAATGCTCACCCCTTCCGTTTGAGTAGCTGTCCGCTTCAAAAAAGGACGCGCTTAACCTTAAACTTAAGGTTCTAAGATAAGCGGATTAAATAATTCACGCTTTGTCCAAACCCAGAAACTTCAAAAAACGCCTTGCTAAACGGTACACCAAAGCCCTTGCTCACCCAGCCAGATTCAACTGTGCCCATCAATCCACTGAGGCTAGATGCTTGCGATCTGGTCTACCGCGTGGGGTCACTTAAGCTATTAGATGACGTTTCGCTGTCTATTTTGCCCACAGAATTTGTCACGATTGTGGGGGTCAGTGGCGCTGGAAAGTCTACCCTCCTCAATGCACTCTGCGGGTTTCGACCCGCCACCAAAGGCAGCGTTTTTGTGAATGGCGATAACCTTTACAAAAATTACGATGCCTACCGGACTGAATTGGGCTACGTGCCCCAAGACGACATCATCCACCAAGATCTAACTGTTCAGCAGGCGCTTAATTTTGCAGCGCAGCTACGGCTAACGCCCAATACCTCAGAAGCGGATCGGCGACAGCAGGTCAAGCAAGTGCTGATGGACTTAGAGCTACAAGAGCAGGTCGAGACCTATGTTAAAAACCTCAGCGGCGGTCAGCGCAAGCGCGTTTCAATCGGCGTTGAGCTACTAACAAAACCAGGCTTGTTTTTTCTCGACGAGGCGACTTCCGGCCTTGACCCTGGCACAGAGCTACAGATGATGCGGCTGCTGCGGCGC
The DNA here is from genome assembly GCA_041752855.1 of Thermosynechococcaceae cyanobacterium. Lineage (GTDB taxonomy): Bacteria > Cyanobacteriota > Cyanobacteriia > Thermosynechococcales > Thermosynechococcaceae > JAAURS01. Next base: position 3,129 of record JBGSVR010000337.1, on the reverse strand, counting down.
ATGGCGAGTCAGGGACGCACGGTGGTGTTAGTCACGCACACTACCAAGAACTTAATGATTAGTGACCTGGTGGTGTTTTTAGCGAAGGGTGGGCGCGTCGCCTACTTTGGGCCACCCAAAGATGCTCTAGACTACTTTAGCGTTGAAGAATTTGACGAAATTTATATCAAAGTAGACGAGGAGCGATCGCCCCAAGAGTGGGCCTTGCAGTATCAGCAGTCGCCGTACTATCAAAAATACGTCGCTGACCGCCAAATTGCTCTTTTTGACATGCAGGCACTTCAGGGCGCTACCCTCCTTAAAACGGAGCCGAGCCAGTCTCTAAGAACCGCTCCATTGCGCCAGTTTCGCATTCTTTTTCAGCGTAGCCTCGCTATCTTGCGTCAGGATCGCCCTAGCTTTTTATTTTTACTTGCCGTTGCGCCGATCTTAGGAATCCTCGATTTTGTGATGTGGCGGCGCAATATGTTTGACTCCGCCGCAGGCGAACCCGGTCAGTGCTTTACCCTGCTGTTTATTTCAGTACTCATTGCAGTCATTGTGGGCAGCCTCAGCACCATGCGCGAGGTGGTAAAAGAATCAGAGATTTATCGGCGCGAGCGCATGATTGGTCTTCAAATTTTGCCCTATGTGCTGTCGAAGGTGAGTCTGAGCGCGGCATTAGCGGTGTATCAGTCTGCCATTTTTATCAGCACGAAGGCGATCGCCGTTGATTTTCCGGGTACTTGGGTCACGGGTCTGTCCATTTACTTCACCCTGTTTTTGTCCACTTTGGGCGGCATGGTGATGGGCTTACTGGTGTCGGCGCTTTCCACCTCTCAAAACATGGCTCCGCTGCTCACCATTTTATTTTTGGTACCCCAAATTACCTTTGCTGGGTCTTTTATTCCCCTACGCACCCTTGGGCCAGCAGGAGTAACCATCAGCGAACTGACCATTACCCGTTGGGCCTATGAGTCAATGGTGACGCTTTCTGGCGTGGGCAAGGATGTTGCCCAAGATCCCTGCTGGAAACAGCCGGATACTGTACGCAGAGACTGGAAAGAAGAAGACAAAAAATCCTGCCAGTGTATGGGACCCCAACTCTTTGATCGATGCGCATTTCCCTCCCTTCATCAGGAGTATCATCCTGCCGTCAATCAAGCAGAGCCTATCAGACCCAAAAGCCCTGGAGAGCCGCCAGCAGAGCCTGAAAATTTGCTTTTGGATGGTCAGCAATTTTCTGATGAACTTAAAGACTATTCTGAAACAACCAAGAAATATCGCAAAGACTTAGACACATGGCAAACCCGCTTCAGTCAGTGGAAAGAAAAGCGGGGTCGGGCGATCGCAGCGGCAGAAGAGCTGCTCAATCGCTTTAACCGAAATCAAGGGGATGCCTTTGCCGTCAACGTCGTGGGTCATTGGCTCAAGCTCGGCGCACTGATTTTTGTCATGCTGTTGATATTAGTAGGAGTCCAAAAGCGCAAAGATTGGGTGTAAACATATCCATATGCCCTACCCATAAATATTGGATCGCCTTAAAGTATGGCAAAATCTTAAGATCGTGTTCTACACTGCAATACTTTGACCTAAAAATGGGTACTTTAAGAATTGTCCTAACCTTCACTAAACGCGACGCCATCCTCTTCTTGAGCATTTGAGTCTAAATTAATTAACGCTTTGGGTGTGTGGATATGTCTTTACCTGAATCTTTTGACTCTGATTCCTTACGAGATTACTTGCCGCCTCAACCCTTCTGGTTTTCTGACGATTCTCTTACCGCAATTTCTGCTGATGATAATGCTCAAGCGGCTGAAGTGAGTCCTCCCTACATTCATTGGCAAGAGCATCTGCTACCGTTTCCCTGCGTCTCTCAAGAAGATAATTTAACGGTTTTGCGTTTAGAACTCGAAACGGCTCATCAGCTTTTGCAGCATCAGCAGGCCGTCATTAATACCCTCTCTGAACAATTAACCAATCGCGACCTAACGCTCCAGCACACTCAAGAGGAGCAAACGACGCTCCAGCAAACCTGCCATCAACAGACATCTCAATTGACCGAGATGAGCGCCATTTGCCGCGATCTCAAAATGCAGTTAAGACGACAGCAGCAGCGCGTACTGCAATATCGAGACCTGCTTAAAACAGCTCAATCAGCCCATAGCGCACCTATCAGCGCTAGCCTATCAGACGCAGTGATGTCGTTTGGATATGATGCCATTGCCGTAGAGACTCCTTCGCGAGCCGCAGCCCCAAAATCTCCCCCCGTTAGCGCTTGGTCTGCACCAGAATCGATCGATCTTACAGGGCCGCTGGCGTGCTATCGAGAATTGGCAACCATCCGCATGACAACCTCGCGTATTCGCCTAGAAGCCAAGCCATTACAGCCCACTCCGCCAAAAAGTACGCCAATTCTTCCGTCTGCGCCCATCATCTCCCGAAAAGCCGAGACTCAGAATTTAGCCATTGCTTCAGCCATCAAGGTGGAGCTTCCCAGCTTTACAAAAACGTCTGCTTAGCGCAGTTCATTTTGGAACTTAGAATCTACTAGCGCTCTGGCCTGATGTCGCTTCTTTGGGGTAGACTTACACCCTATGGGATTGCTGACAGAATGGCAAAAGTCCTATGGTGCCGCGTGTTATGGCTGTTAGGGTGAGGGCTTTGTAATCCATTGCGAAGCTAATTTAACCCAGCGTTGTCTTAGATCTAAAACACTAAAGCAACCATTGCATCTATTTTGCCGTCGGTGGTTTAGGCATACCCGATCCTCAAAAAGGTTCTTTCTCGTAGGTGTGGAATTGTTGGCTACATTGGCCCCCAGCAGGCAAGTCAAATTTTGCTCTCTGGCCTGCAAAAGCTTGAGTATCGTGGGTACGATTCAGCAGGCATTGCTGCACTTTGGGAAGGGAATCTACACTGCATTCGTGCCAAGGGTAAGCTGCACAACCTGGCAGATAAACTTAAAAGCTGGGAATATCCAGGGTCTGTCGGCATTGGTCACACCCGCTGGGCAACCCACGGTAAGCCAGAAGAGTACAATGCCCATCCCCACCGTGATGAAACAGAGCGGCTGGCGGTGGTTCAAAACGGCATTATCGAAAACTATCGAGAGTTAAGAGAAGCCCTTAGACAAAAGGGCTATACCTT
>JBGSVR010000336.1:0-3801 GCA_041752855.1 Thermosynechococcaceae cyanobacterium | reverse complement strand
TTTGCTTTGGTATTGCTCAATACATATAAAATCTGGCCTTTTTTGTGTAGAAAAAGGCTTTTAATATGTCGTTAACATTTGTTTATGCATTCATATAAAAATTAGCGCAATATTGCGCTAATTTTGCATCTCTCTGAGATTTCAGCCCCATTTAAGATGATCGGGGCAATACGTTGGGGCTTGCTTAGGCAGAGGTTAGCGTCTTTTGTCCGAGGTAGGGCTGTAAAACGTCTGGAATTAAGACCGACCCGTCGGGTTGCTGATAGTTCTCTAAAATCGCCGCCATTGTTCTGCCAACGGCTAATGCCGACCCGTTGAGCGTATGGATGAATTGAGTCCCCTTTTGGCCTGGGGCTTTGAAGCGGAGATTGCCGCGACGCGCCTGAAAGTCGTAAAAGTTAGAGCAGCTTGAAATTTCGCGGTAGCAGTTGGCAGAAGGCAGCCAGACTTCAAGGTCGTAGCATTTAGCGGCAGAGAACCCAAGATCGCCTGTACATAGCTCCATGACTCGGTAGGGGAGCTTCAGCGCCTCAAGAATGCTGGTGGCATTTTGGACTAAGGTTTCGTGTTCTTGCTCAGAGGTGCTGGGATGCACAAATTTAACCAGCTCTACTTTATTGAACTGATGCAGCCGGATTAAGCCCCGCGTATCGCGTCCGTAGCTGCCTGCTTCACGCCTAAAACAGGGCGTATAGGCACAGTGGTAAATGGGTAGATCCTCGGCAGACAGGATTTCGTCTCGGTAAAGATTGGTGACGGGCACCTCGGCGGTGGGCGCTAGCCAAAGGTCGTCGTGTTTACACTCAAAGCTTTCTTCTGCGAATTTGGGCAGTTGACCCGTGGCGGTCATGGATTCGGTATTAATGAGAAATGGCGGCAGAACTTCGACGTAGCCTGCTTGAGTATGATGATCGAGCATAAATGAAATGAGTGCCCTTTCTAGGGCTGCGCCTTTGCCGATGAGGGCAACAAAACGACTTTGGGCAACTTTTGTAGCACGCTCAAAGTTAAAAATGCCGAGCTGTTCGCCAATTTCCCAATGGGGCAGTAGTCCCTCGCGCTGGGAGATTAATTCATCGCCCCAGCGACGCACTTCGACGTTTTCGGCTTCGCTGGTGCCGATGGGTGTGGAGGGGCTGGGGAGGTTCGGGAGCGTTTTTACATACGCCTCAATTTGGACTTTAATGTCTCGCTCCTGTGGCTCTAGTTCGCTGAGCTTTGTTTTAATCTCAGTCCCTTCGGTTTTGAGAGCCTGGATGTCTGGGTCTGTGGGTTTTGCGCCTGCCTTCATTTGTTCGCCGACGGTTTTACCAATTTGGTTGCCGCGCGCCTGGAGCTGCGATCGCACTTCTTCGATCTCTCGCTGTTGGCGATCTAGCGCCAGTAGGGGCTGAATATCGTAGTCTCCCCGTAAATTTAAGCGAGCCGAAAACTGCTCTGGGTCTTCTCGGAGCTGTTTTAGATCGATCACAAATGCCGCCTCTTCTTCGCTATCCCAATGGTCTTCAGTCTTTTAGAATACCGGATTCTATCGCCTAAGCAGAGTCGCAAAGATACAAATAGAACCACAACCCCTTAAACTAATTGAAGGCTTTGAGAACCAACACGCTAAGAGTAAAACCTATCAGGGTTAAGGCTCTAGCCTGTTGAGAGCTTTTTTTTGATAACTTAACGTCTTTTTGATAACGAACCGTGCGCAAAGTAGCGATCGCTGGCAACTGGAAAATGTACAAAACTCAGGCAGAAGCCCTGGAGTTTTTGCAGGCTTTTCTTCCGACCCTAGAAACCGTCCCCGAAGACCGAGACATTATTTTGTGTGCGCCCTTCACCACACTCCCATCAATGTCTAAAAATCTTCACGGCAGTCGCGTACAGGTGGGTGCCCAAAATATCCACTGGGAAGATTCAGGAGCCTACACCGGAGAGATTGCGGGCGCAATGCTGACCGAAATTGGGGTGCGTTTTGTGGTGGTGGGTCATAGCGAACGCCGTCAATATTTTGGGGAAACCAATGAAACCGTAAACCTGCGGCTCAAAGCAGCCCAAAAGAATCGCTTGACGCCGATTTTGTGTGTCGGTGAAACCAAAGCGCAGCGAGATGCAGGAGAAACGGAATCTCATCTGTTTGAACAAATAGAGAAGGGTTTAGTCGGGGTTGATCAAGCCCATCTCATTATTGCCTATGAGCCGATTTGGGCCATTGGAACCGGAGACACCTGTGCGGCGGCGGAAGCCAATCGCGTGATTGGCCTGATTCGGAGTTGCTTAAAAAATCCTGATGTGACCATTCAGTATGGCGGCTCAGTAAACGCGAACAACGTAGATGAGCTGATGGCGCAGCCCGAAATTGATGGCGCTTTGGTGGGTGGAGCGAGCTTAACGGCGGATAGTTTTGGCAGAGTGGTGAATTATCAGTAGGCGATCGCAGGGTAAATGATATCCAGATTCTGTAGGGGTGGGTGAGTCGTGACGCTACCGACTAACCCACCCCGCCCTACGGGCACCCCTCCGAGGAGGGGATTTTTTCAGACTTGTGTGTACACGGTACGTCTATGAAGATATTAAATCCTAAGTCTTAAGCGGTTTCAGCCTCCTATTAATATTTGGGAATTAGAGGATTAGTAGTCGCCTATGACACTCTTGCAAGACCCCATTTTTCTAACCCTCAGCGTTCTGGTCGTTGCCCTTGTTGCCTTTGTAGCAGAGTGGTTTCCCGTTGATCTGACGGCATTATTTGTGGCGATCGCCCTCATTGTGCTGGGCTTAGTGACCCCAGAAGAAGGCGTAGCAGGGTTTGGCAATACCGCCACGATTACCGTGATGGCGATGTTCATCTTAAGTGCGGGTATTTCGCGCACGGGCGTTATTTTGGTGGTGCGCGATTGGCTGGTCAAATGGGGCGGCAAAAACGCAAACCAGCAAATCTTAATTTTGGGTTTGATTGTCGGCCCTATCACCGCGTTTATTAACAATACGGCGGTGGTTGCCGTCTTCTTGCCGATTGTTGAAGACTGGTGTAAAAAGCAGGGGATTTCATCCTCTAAACTCCTGATTCCGCTGTCTTATGCCACAGTGCTGGGCGGCATGATTACGCTGATTGGAACCTCTACCAATATTTTGGCAAGCGGCGTTTCTAAAAAGCTAGGCTATGGCGAATTTGGTCTGTTTCAGTTTACGGGGCTTGGGCTAATCACCTTTGCTGTGGGCTTGGCATACCTAGCCCTGTTTGCTCCGAAGCTATTGCCCGATCGCAAGTCTTCTTCTGGCGACTTAGAAGGCTATGGACTCAAAGACTATGTGAGCGAAGTGGTGATTGCACCTCGCTCTATACTAATTGGTCAAACCCTACGCTCGAGTGAGATTCAGCGTAAGTTTGATATTGATGTTTTAGAACTGATTCGGGATGGCAGCCATTTCCCGCCTCCCGTGGCAGATAAAAAGCTGCTGGCAGGGGATATTTTGCTGGTGCGCGGCGGTCGTCAAGAGCTGCTCAACATCCGCGATGAGAAAGGTTTAGACATTGTGCCAGACGTAAAGTTTGGCAAACCAGAGCTGGATGCCGAGCTAAATTCTGGCGAAGACGAAGTTGCCGAAGTTTTGATTTTGTCAAATTCGCGGCTAGTGGGCACAACCATTAAAGACCTTCGGTTTCGACAGCGCTACAACGCCACGGTTTTGGCAATTCGGCGAGGGGAAGAGCTTTTGCGAGAACGTCTGGGTAAGACCCCGCTCAAGTTTGGCGATCTGCTGCTGGTACAAGGCCCTAAGGAAAGCTTTAAGGGGCTACAGACCAGCCGAGAG
>JBGSVR010000335.1:0-5186 GCA_041752855.1 Thermosynechococcaceae cyanobacterium | reverse complement strand
TACAGGCCACCTAATGCCGTACCTGTGATTGCGCCAAAGGTCAAAAAGTTCATAAACTGACGACGACCCATATCGGGCACGTCAGGGGTTCCAGAGACTTGAGCCATGGTATACGTCGCTTCTAGTGATGTTCTATGAAATTGGCAGATTTAATCTGCCCTGGCTGCTGCTCATTCGCACTGCTTTCTAGAGTCTAAAGTTTGCTAGCTAAGGTGAGCTTTACAAGACTTGAGCAGCAGCAGAGGCGAACTTACGCACGTCGGGCATCATTACATTTCTTGACGTATTATCTCACTACTTGCCCTGCATTTGCATACGAAATGTAAACAACCTTAAGCATTAGGAAGGGATTGACTCATGACGTTTGGTTTTGCGAAGCGGCGGATTCTGAAGGGCGATCGCCCCAATCTGAGAGCCATGCATCCCTCCAGAAGAATCACGTATCCTAAAGTTAGCCCTCTTGGTATCTAGACCTAATCTATGACCGGAATCCAACTTCAAGAAGCACTCATTGCAAAGTGGGGTAAGTCCTACGACCTTCAGTTTCGTCGTACTCAGGGCAAAATTTTTGTGCAGGTGATGTGGCGATACCTAGAACAGGCTTCTTTTCCGATGACACCGCAAGAATATCAAGAGCATCTGGAAGCCGTTGCGACCTATTTACAGGGCTGGGGTGCCTTTGCGCAGGTGATGGAAGTGATTCAGTCTACGCGAGAGCGACCTCGATTAGGCAAGGCCATCAGCATCCCTATTGAGCTAGGAGAACGCGCCTCGGAATGGATGGTGGGAGAGTTTTAGCGGATATTGTTGGGCAAACCTACCGCTGGCTTCGACTCCGCTCAGCCAGCTAGAGACTCTGCTCAGGTTCAGCGCTTAAACTCTATTTACCCAAGAGCAAAACAAGCCCTGTCCCGCCCATGTACAGTAGCAAAACGGCTCCACCTAGCAAACTTTGCGTGAGCGGATCGGTGGAAGGGGTTAACACGGCACCCAGCACCATTGCGCCCAACAGCACGGCACGCCAAGCCGACAGCATCTGCTTACCAGAGACAATGCCAATCAGCCCCAACAAAATCTGAATGACCGGAATCTGAAACGCAAGCCCCGTACTAAACAGCAGCAGCAGCACAAACTCAAAATAGCGGTCAATAGACCAAAGCTGCTCAACGACATCGCCACCATACTGGATAAAGAAATTGAGTGCGGCTGGAATGAGTGCAACGTAGGCAAACCCTAAACCAAGGACAAACAAAATAGAAGAGCCAAACACAATAGGGCCTAGAAAGCGTCGCTCTTTGCGGGTAAGACCAGGCAATACAAAGCCGATAATCTGATACAAAATAAACGGGCTGGCAACCAATAACCCGCTGTACCCAGCGACTTTAATGGAGACAAAGAAATACTCCCCTGGCGCAAGCTGCAAAAATTTAGCGCCCTGAGCAGGTTTCTCTAAAAGGCTAACAATCAGGTTCACTTTCCAGAAGCACAGAACCACGCCGCCTAATGCTGCCAGCAGCCCGTAGAAAATTCGCTGACGCAGTTCTTCGAGGTGGTCGAACAGAGACATCTCTACGTCGTCAATCAAATCATCTGGATCAATAGGAGATGGCGTCAGATCACTCTCATCTGCACCAAAAGACGAAATATCAAGGTCTTGAACCGAAGATGTGGGCGACTCAGAGGAAGTGGTCATAGATTCTGTAAGATTGCGCTGTTTTGATTATAAATTTCTGAACTGTGGTTATAGGTGTTCCTTCTGCTTGTAACTGTCCACTACACTATATAGAGTCTATAAAAGCATTTTCTAAAGGGAAATTCAGCGCCGTGATGAAGGCATCTCCAGTCACAACTCAGCTTAAGCATTGGCTAGGGGGCGACTTACTGCTGTTGGCAAAGGCTTCGGTTTGGCGAGAGGTCTTGGCAACGTGGATGCAGCAGGCTGTCAATGGCGATCGCCATTCTCTTTACGGTAGCGTAGTTCCTCCACTGCTGACGCTACTGGGGGCGATCGCCTTTTGGCACTGGAATGCACCGCTCTTGGTCGCAATGTTGATGGGGGGCGTTAGCAGTTTTTTTCTCTACCGCATGATGCAGCGACCGTTTTCTTGGCGCAAAATTAGGCAATGGCTCCAAAGCCCAAATGCGCCAATGGTTTTAAGCGTGGGCGCTGGTTGTGGGATTTTGCTGTTGTCTTACAGTGCCCTGGCAGTATGGCAAGATTTGGGTAGCCCTTGGTTAGCAATGATGTTGCTCACCCAAGAAGTTGGGATTTTTGGGGCGTTGGGTCTGGCGGTCTGGCTGATGCTGACCCGACAAAATAAGCCGATCTACTCCTTTGAGCGATGTGTCGCAGGTTTGCTGCATCGAGATGAACTACGGCGGCTGATGGCGGTACGCCAGTTAACGGCGCTGATGACGGAGGGTCAGTTGAGTGTAAGAGAGCGATCGCATGCGCTAGACTACCTGCGCCTGTTGGCTCAAAAAGAGAGCAGCCCCGTTGTGAGTAAGGCCATTCAAGAAAGTTTGGTGTACCTAGCGCCGCCTCAGAGGATGATGTTGGGCGATCGCACCACGCTATCTGCCCGACGCATTCAATCACCCTCTGCTGCGGTTAAAATCTGCCAAGAGGCAATGGCAGATGTAGGCTAAGAGGCTATGCAGCATGGAGCTTTCGCAGCCTTTGCAACGCAGCATCGTAGCTTTCTTGCAGCGATGGGTATTTTTGGACAAGCTGCTGGATTTGAGCCGTGACTTGATCAAGGTCGGCCTTTAATTCTAGATTGGAAAACCCTTCGAGGGGTTTGGAGGATTGGTGCGTAGCGATCGCCTCCAAGAATGCCTGAAGCGCCAAAGTATCGAGTTGAACCGCTGGTGGATGAGGCATTTGACCCGTCACCATAAAGCCAGCCCAGTAAAAGGGATGGGCATAAGGATGCACATCTTCTCCCAAACCGTTTAGAGAAACGGCGAGGGATTGAGACTGACATCTGCGAAGGACATCTTTCTGGGTGGCAGTGCGAAGCCACCGCTGCGCCTTCGCAAGCGCTGCCGCTGGGTGTATCGCCTGTCTCAACCCTCGATGAAATTCTAGCGTCAGAAGGGTTCTGGGCAGTTCATCAACCAACCACAGAGAACTCATGACATAGCTAACGCCAGCGGCAAGAAAGCTGCTGGCGATAGGGATGAAGTCTTGGGCGATCGCCAACTCCCCCGTCTCCATAAATTCGCAGTTTGGCAGACAGACCACAGGATAGCGAGACAAATTTAGCGTCGAGATTTCTGAAGAGGCAAGCGTTTCGGTTCCCAGCAGCGCTAGAACAGACTGCGTTGGATCTAGGATGGACTGGCGGCAAAGGCCAGAAAAATGAAGGCAATCAGACATCAGCGTTAACGCCGCTGCGACTCGGATTGAGGTGGCTTCAGCGTGGGGAAGCGTAAAAGACTGCACTTTGCCGTAATGCTGAGTGAGCGCTGTTGCGGTGAGGTCTGGAGATGACTCCTGGGAGACATTAAGAACTTGATCTGGCGCTTCAATCGTCAGCAAGCGCTGAATTTTGCCAGGGGAGCGCTGCGGAAGATCTAGCCCCCACGCCACGCTAGAAAGATAGGTCATCTGGAGCGCTTCAGGAAATAGTGCGTGCAGTGGCAGCAGGTGTAGCCCCCGATGGGGGATTAGAATAACCTGATCGACGTCCTGGAGATAGGTTTGGCAGAGCAAATCAATCTCTAAAATTTCAGAGAGCTGCTCTAAGCGATAGGCCATCGTCTGTCGCCAAGGCGCTGTTGTGGCAGGTTCTGGAGCCAAAGTGCGGAATTGCGCATAATCTTGCTGCCACTGCCGAGTCCATGCCTCAAAGCGCTGACCTTGATGCAGAGAAGAGGTCGCGATAGGCGGATGATTTTGTCTGAGAATAAAGGTATGGAGATTAGCAGGACTTAGATGCCAGTAAAGCGCAACGGTTCGCTTACTTAGACATGCCTGCATCTGAGGATAAGAAAATTTTGAAGCCTTCAGTCTCTGACCATAAATATGGTTGAGATGACGATTTTTAGAGGCTTCAGCCAGTTCTAACGCCAGCTCCAAATCGCGCTCTACCCACACATCCACCTGAAGCTGCTGGAAGGAAGCATATTGACGATCAAGCGCGGTAAATTGGGCTGGCTCAAGATCTGGGTTTTGGAGCAACGTCTCTAGTGTTTCGATACCTTGCTGCACCAGTGGCTCGGCAGCAAGAAAGTTACCCTCTCGGCAAAAGGTAATCGAACGATCTAGTAAAACTGCCAGAGACTGTTCTGGAAGTGGTTCAACCGAACATTCATCTGAGTGATTGAGCTGAAGATCTGCATTTGTCTCAAAACCTGTAGAAATTGCAGTTGCGGTAGGCTGCAATGCCTGCTGTGCCAAACTGCGGTTTTCCTGTGCTTCTAGAAAGTCTGGTTTGAGGGCGATCGCCCTGTCATAACTCGCGATCGCCTCCTCCAATCGCCCCAACGCCTTCAGCGCATTGCCACGATTATGCAAAGCCTCAGGGTAATGAGGATGTAGCACCAATGCCTGATCAAACTCGGAGATCGCCGCTTCATATTGCCCCAAATGAAACAGCGCAAACCCTCGGTTATTCCAAGCGGGGTAGCAGTCTGCCTTACAGTAAATCGCCTTGTCATAGCTAGCGATCGCTCCTTCATACTGCCCTAGCCGATGGAGCGCGTACCCCCGATTATTCCAAGCCTGATAGTCATCTGGCTCAATTTCGGTTGACCTGTCATAGCTGGCGATCGCGTCTTCAAAACGGCCTAAGGCCGCCGCCATGTTGCCTCGCCCAAACCAAGCTTGAGGGTCATCGGGTCGAAGGCTAAGGGCTTTGTCATAGCTGGCGATCGCCTGGTCATAGATGCCCTGATCGCACAAGGCATGACCGCGACCCAGCCAATAGTCTGCACTAGAGCTTTGGAGGGCAAGGGCAGCGGCGATCGCATCGGTGGGTTCGGGTTCTGGGGGGGCGAGTCTTAGCGTGGGCGTAGCGTAGAGCTTTTGGGCGTTGCTATTGGCGGCGATCGCCGCACCATAGCAGCCCAATTTTTCTAATACAGAACCATAGTTGTGCCACCCTTCTGGCAGATTTGGATTGAGCATTAGGGCTTGGCGAAAGCAGTTGAGCGCCTCAGCATAGTCAAGATGCTGGAGG
>JBGSVR010000334.1:0-46970 GCA_041752855.1 Thermosynechococcaceae cyanobacterium | reverse complement strand
AGATTTACGCGCACGGCTAGAGCTGGTGGCGACGGCGGCAGCATCAACTGTTTCTGACTTTTCAACCGCGACAGGCTTAGATTCTGGTTCAGAAGTCTCCGGCGTTTCCTTCTTTACCTCTTGTCGCAAAATATCCGAAAGATTGCGGCGCGTCATGATTTTTTCCTCCAGTCTTTTTCAATTTCTGCAACCACCTGATGGTAGTCCGAACCCGCTTGGTCAGTATTGCGTCCCTGCCATTGCAGAATCGTCTTGCCTTCTATCGCAGCCCGTTCGTGGGCTTTGTAAGCTCGAATAAACGCCGTACAGACCGGAATACTCAATTCCCGAAGGGTATTTTGCGCGTCATGGGCTTCTTTAATACTGCGTGGATCGACCTTCGTTAGCAAAACGCGATGCATCACGCCACTGGGCAGTACCGCACTTCTAACCGTCTGCACCAGAGCCGCCAAGTCCATCGGAGCTGGAGGCGTTGGCAAGATTAAGTAGTCTGCTGCTGGAATCACCGCCGCCAGTGCTTCAGATGCCAACGCTGGAGGCGTATCGACCACCACAACGCCGTAGGTTTTAGCGTCTTTTAGATCTTTGAGCAAAGCGGGGTTGGTTTCCTTTGCAATGTCAAATCCTAGACTGGTCTCACTCTGCTCTGCCCACCAAGAAGCCGAACCCTGAGGGTCAGCATCCACCAGCAAAACTTTGTACGTTGCAGATAAGATTGCAGCCAAACTCACGGCAGTAGTGGTCTTGCCAACGCCCCCCTTGCCATTGAGAACCACCAAAACCTTATTCAATCGGGCAGATGAATTTACAGCCACACCTTCGTCCCTACGCAAACATTTGGCTGACCTCAACTTGCGCTAATACAAGTCTTTGGGAGCCTCTACCCTTCATTAAACCTTAGGATGGTGTCGTCGCTCGATATCATCCTAAATCTTGCACCTACGACGCAGACCCAATTTGAACAGACTCTAGCTGTGATGATCGCAGCCGATCCATCCAGCCTTGGAGGTACACCAAGTTTGTTGTTTGTTCTTTGGGGTCAGGGGTGTCGATGGGATGAGGCATTAGCCCCACAATGGTTGCATTTGTGACGCAAAACATCGACTTCTGAAAACTCTCGCACAGCTTGATCAGCAGGTCATCTTCTTTACGGATGGTTTGTTGGTACACCTGATGCAAATAGTCTGGAATGTAGTGGCGCATGTCCTGCATGAGCAGCGTGGGCGGAATGCCAGCACCACCAATGGGGAGTGGGTCTGCATAAAGGGCACCGTAGGCAAAACGGCCTTGATCAAAGGGAATCTGCTGTGCTTGGGCGTTGTAAGAAACTGTGCCCAAAAAGGGCGTTCCCCTAAAAAAGATGGTTTCTACATAGGGAATTGCTGCATCTGCCAAAAAAGTCAGCTTTGCCGATTTAGGAATAATGTTGTAGCGCTGCCCCCCAATTTCTACGGCATAGATAATGGGTTTACTGGCTGCTCTAACAAGTCCAGCTTTGACATGCTCAACAATTTGAGAAACCGTCGTAATTTTGCCCTGATCGTACAAGTCAGATAGCGTGAGGAAAATCTCACACATGACATCCCAAAATTGGCCTAAAACGCTGTAGTAAACCGACTGCCGAACCTGCTCTAGCAAAAACTCAGGGAAGGCTTTATTGAGTCCACGAATAAAAAAGTTGCCGCGCGTTTTAGCATTAATGGCTTTTTGGGCACATTTGCGAAACGTCTCAGATTCAAGATACTCATCGAGTCCGCCGCCGCCGTGCCACTGCATTACCTTCATGCAGTATTCGGCGTATTCAAAGTTAATGCGGTCATGCCACAAGTGGCGCATCAGCTTGGCGATCGTGATTTTCCCGTCAAAGTATTTGAAAAATGGAAAAAGTTCTAGGAATTGCCCTTCAGCGATGTAAATCAAATTTTTGTAGTATGCGTCCATCACGACGCCATAGCTTTTGAGGACGCCTACGACCTCTAAGACGTTCTCCGGCGTATCGGGGAGAAGGGTTTTCCCCTGCTGAATCCGTTCGATGTACTCGGCGTAGGGATGCTTGGATTTGAGCTGAGCAGTGTTTGACATAACATGACTTCCGCAAAAAAATCAGCGCTACTTTAGAAAGGCTTCGCTAAGGGTCGTGAATTAAATAACCTAAAGAATGGCTTAGAAGCCGTGCGCTTTGCACTCCCTCATCCCCTAACCCCTTCTCCTAGCGGGAGAAGGGGGACACCCTCTCCCGCTTTGGGCTACCGTGTACACACAAGTCTTAAAGTTTCCATTCCGTAAAGGTTTTTGCTAGAAACCAATTCATCAATCCCCTCCTCGGAGGGGCAGGGGTGGGTTCGTCATGGTGCTACTGACGAACCCACCCCGCCCTACGGGCACCCCTCCGAGGAGGGGATTTTCTTAGACTTGTGCGTACACCGTAGCCATGCGCAGGAGAGGGGCTGGGTGAGGGAGTGCAACGTTGGGGGTTATTAAATCCATGATTCTAAGGAACTGAAGATTGACCTAAGACAGCAGAAGCACTTGGGGCAAGCACCGCGACAGGAGTCGCAGCAGTTTGTGCCAATTGGGTAATGCTGGCTTCTGTCCAACTTGTAATCCAACTGGGCTGGAGTCCAAACAAAACGACTAAAAGTGCAAGGAGAATACCAGGATAGCGATCGCTCCAAGCCACGGGCGGCAATGTCACTACCTTACCATCGGCACGGGTGGCAAGGCGACCAAAGAAGGCTTGGTTGACCAGCAGCAAAAAGTAAACGGCAGTTAGCCCCGTCCCCACCATGCACAGCAGCGTCTGCACCGGAAATGCGGTAAAGCTGGCGCGAAATACTAAAAATTCAGAGATAAACCCAACCATGCCAGGAATTCCTGCACTTGCCATTACGCCCAGCACCATGAGGCTCCCGATCACGGGCAGTCCCCGTTCTGGGTTGAGCAGCCCTCTTAAAATTGTGAGGTCACGGGTTCCGGTTTTTTTATAGACCACGCCCACTAACAAAAATAGCAGCGCTGAAATGAGGCCGTGGCTGACCATTTGCAGCTCAACGGCAACTAGGCTGAGGGGGGTTGCAGCGGCAGCGGCTAGCAGAATAAAGCCCATGTGCCCGACAGAGCTGAAGGCTACCATCTTTTTCATGTCAGTTTGGGCGATCGCCGTAAATGCCCCATACAGTACGCTCACCACTGCCCAAGACGCCAGCCAGGGTGCCAGCACAGACCACGCTTCAGGAAATAGCCCCACCCCAAACCGCAGTAGACCATAGGTGCCAAGCTTCAGCAGTACCCCAGCCAGCAGAACAGACACAGGTGTAGATGCCTCAACGTGGGCATCGGGGAGCCAGGTATGCAAGGGGACGAGGGGAATTTTGATGCCAAAGCCCAAAAGTAGCCCACCCAACAGCAGCACCTGCTGCGTTAGCGATAGAGAATGGGCTAAATCGGGCTGGTAGGCGAAGCTATCGGCTCCGCTCAGCCAGACCAATCCCAAAAAGCTGCCTAAGATAGCGATGCCAGAAACGGCGGTGTAAATTAAAAACTTGGTTGCGGCATAGCCGCGCCGTGCCCCACCCCAGATCCCAATCAGCAGGTATAGGGGAATCAGCTCAATCTCATAAAACAGGAAAAATAGCAGCATATTTTCTGCTAAAAACGCGCCCACTACGCCAAAATTCAGCAGCAGCATGAGGCTGTAGTAAAATCGTGGACGCTCGATTTCATCATCTGTGCTGTAGAGGGCAATGCAGGTCAAAAGGCTATTAAGGGCAACGAGAGGAAAGGAAAGGCCATCAATGCCCACCTGGTACCGCAGCCCTAAACTATCCAGCCACGGGATGGTTTCTTGAAACTGTGATCCGGCGATCGCAATATCAAACTGCGACCCAATCACAGCCGTCCACACCAGCGCCAGCACAGACACGACTAGGCTGAATTGCTTCACCTGCCGTCCAGACTGAAAGTTAGGCCATAGCGCAATGGCGATCGCCCCTATCAGCGGAATCCAAAGAAGTATGCTCAGCATTTATTTTCCTCTACCACTTTGTTTTCCCTTACCACAAGGTCCAGGTGAATAACAGCCCCAAAATGCCAACCCCTATCAAGATTGTCAGCATATAAAACTGAGACTGTCCCGAAGCGCTGTATTTCAAACTCTCTCCACTCAGCACAGAAGCTAGCCCAATGGCGTTGACTAGGCCATCCACGATATAGCGATCAATCCAGGCTGTGATCTGCGACAGATATGCCACGACAAACACCACCGTGACGCGATACAGCCGATCAATATAAAAATCGTAGGCCAAAATATCTTGCAGAACCCGCAGTGGCTTCTGAATGGGTCGCGCCATTGATCGATTCAGATTTAGGGTTGCGCCAATGCTACAGCCAATAACGCCAGACAGCACCAGTGCTGCCGCCGCGCTTTTGTTGATGTAGGCAAGGTTGGGCAGCAGCGATAAACGCATCATCATCAAAGGAGATAGAAGCGTCACGATAATCATGGACACCATCGGTACCGCCATCGGCCAAGGCACTTCTGGGGCACGCCGCGTTTTGGGCTGAGAGGCACCCAAAAAGACCAGTCGAAAAATCCGGGTGAGGTTAATGGCAGTCAGTAGATTGACCGTCAACACAATTGCCGCCAGCAGCGGTTGGTCGTACCAGTAGATATCTAAACCGCGCTCAAAAGCCCAAAAACAGCCCAGCGGAAACAGCCCAACCAGTGCCGAAGCCCCCACTACAAAAGAGGTCGTGGTGGCAGGCATCCGTGACCACAGCCCGCCGTACTCTGTGAGGTCTTGCGTATTGGTGGTGATGATGAGTCCCCCCACGCTCATAAAAATTAAGGCTTTGGCGATCGCATGGGTAAACAGCAGCAAAAAGGCCACGTTCGTCCACTGCATCCCTACGGCAATAAACACCAGCCCCAAGTAGGCGCTGGTGGAGTGAGAGAGGGCGCGCTTGATGTCAATTTGGGCGATCGCCACCAAAGACTCACCAATGGCGGTAATGCTGCCAATCACCACCAGCGTCGTCAACGCCACGGGCGATAGGTTTAGGATGGGCTGGAGCTTAATTAAAAAATAGGCACCCGACGACACCACCACAGAATTTCGCAAAATTGAGGCAGGGTTAGGTCCCTCCATAGCCTCATCTAACCAAAGGTGAAACGGAAACTGCGCACATTTACCTGAAGGCCCCGCAATCAGCGCCAGCCCCAGGAGCGTTGCAACTAAGGGGGTTAACGTTGCTGTCTCTGCCCAGTCATATAAATCCGGAAAATTTAGGCTTCCTGCCAGCACAGAAAGCGTCACCACCCCCATCAGCAGCAAAATATCCCCTACCCGCTTGGTTAAAAATGCATCCCGCGCTGCGGTTACAACCAAAGGCTGGGCGTACCAAAAGCCCACCAATAGGTAGGTCGAGAGCGTCAGCATCTCTAATAAGGCGTAGCTTAAAAACAGTGAATTGCTAATGGCAAGGCCGCTCATTGCCGCTTCAAAAAAGCCCATTAGCCCAAAGAACCGTGCTAAGGCGAAGTCTTTTTCCATGTAGCCTAGAGCAAAGATCTGAGCCAAAAAGCTGAGGCTTGTCACCAGCTCCATCACGCCCATCGTTGTCGAAGAAATTTCGACCAAAAACGTTAAATCAAAGTCGGCCACTGTGAGCCAGTGAAAGACAAGCTGCACTGGCTCCTGATGCCAAGTTGCTCGAAACGCCAAGGTGCCGTGAACCAGTGAAACCACCGTCATCAAAATGTTGAAATAGGCCGCAGGACGAGGCCCCGAACGCTTTACCAAGCCCATCGACCACGGCAGGGTCAGCAACGCCCCCAACAGCCCATAGCAGGGCACCCACCAACTTGTTTGCACCAGAATGTCATTCATGGGAACGTTCCATTGCGATCGCCGCCCTAACCGAGTTATTTACAAAACTTAATTCCAATTTTAAGGCACTCATTGCTGTATCAGTCGTAGGTACAACAGCTCACGAGCTTTATTGAAAGCACCTCGAAATTGATGACTGCCCCATCAACGGAATCACAATATTCTTTGCCGCCACGCAAAGGCTTGATCGCTAGACATCATGCTGAGCAAACGCTTCAGCAAAAAGGCGCGTTTTTTAGAGCCTTATTTTTGATCGTCTCAGGTCAAATGATTAAACCTCAGCTTAGACCTCAACGATGCGCAAGAAAAGAGCCGCGTTATAAAAAATGATCAATCGTTTCTCTGATTCTTACTTATGAGACCCGTTTAATAATATTTTTATAAAGGGGCACTCGCGGTTTCCGCAGCGGTTTCAATGGACTGAGTTTGGGGCAACTCTCTTCGTGAGAGACTATTAGCTGAGCTAATGTCTTAAATTTGAAACTATCATTGAAACTTATATTGTCAAAAGGAGCACAGCAACTCTATTCTTAGTTTCATAAGCCTGAAAGCCTTTATGACATAGAACGATGAGTATCCCCGTGCAACAACGAGCTAAGGGTGGCTCCTTCAGTCCTGAACAAAGGTGAAGCGATCAATTTTACGTTAGGAATTACGTTAGGAGAGTGTTATGCCGATTGCGGTTGGAATGATTGAGACCAAAGGCTTTCCTGCTGTTGTAGAAGCAGCGGACGCAATGGTTAAGGCAGCGCGGGTGACGCTGGTGGGCTACGAAAAGATCGGCAGTGGTCGCGTCACCGTGATCGTGCGAGGGGATGTGTCTGAGGTTCAGGCTTCTGTTGCCGCAGGTGTTGAGTCTGCAAAGCGGGTCAATGGTGGAGAAGTGCTTTCAACGCACATCATTGCGCGCCCTCACGAAAACCTAGAGTATGTGCTGCCTATCCGCTACACCGAAGACGTTGAGCAGTTTAGAACCTAGGTTCTGGATGGCTAGGTTTTCAAAGTTTATCTTTTTAATTTTTGGAGAATAATGTTATGGCGATCGCAGTTGGCATGATTGAAACCCTAGGGTTTCCCGCTGTTGTAGAAGCAGCCGATGCAATGGTAAAAGCCGCCCGCGTCACGCTGGTGGGCTACGAAAAAATTGGGAGTGGTCGCGTCACCGTCATCGTGCGGGGAGACGTTTCTGAAGTCCAGGCTTCCGTTGCTGCCGGAATCGACAACGTGCGCCGCGTCAATGGTGGGCAAGTATTGTCTACCCACATCATTGCGCGCCCCCACGAAAACCTAGAGTACGTACTGCCCATCCGCTACACCGAAGATGTTGAGCAGTTCCGCGAAAGCGTCAGCGGCATTCGCCCCATTGGCAGACCGTAACCCTCCATGCAAATTGCTCAGGTTCGCGGCACTGTTGTAAGTACCCAAAAAGAACCAAGCCTCATGGGCGTTAAATTTATACTGGTGCAGCTCATTGATGAAGAAGGTCAGCTTCTTCCAAAATATGAAGTTGCGGCTGATTGCGTTGGGGCAGGTGTTAATGAATGGGTTTTGGTGAGTCGCGGTAGCGCAGCGCGCCAGCTCCCAGGTTACGAAAAGCGACCTTTAGACGCTTTAGTGGTTGGCATCATTGACACCGTTAGTCTCGATAATCGTCAGCTCTACAGCAAAAAAGACCAGTACTAGCCTTTGCTTCGTTTTGACCCAGCCTTGCCATCTTTGAGATGGCCTTTTTGGGTGCTTTAACACGTAGTTTCCTGCGTAAGCAGTCAATTCCCACTACAAACTGAGTTTTAATATTCAGTCAGGAGATTATTCATGGTTGTCCGTGGCCTTGCGGCTCCCCCGACACCTTGGTCTAAGAGCTTATCTAAACCTAAAATCCACTCCTCGGCCTACGTCTATTCCGATATCAACGTCATTGGCGACGTGCGTATTGGCGAAAACGTCATGATTGCCCCTGGAACCTCAATTCGTGCTGACGAAGGGACTCCCTTCTCTATTGGCGCACGAACCAACATCCAGGATGGAGTGGTCATTCACGGGCTAGAGCAAGGTCGCGTCATCGGGGACGATGGAAAAGACTATTCAGTTTGGGTTGGCGGTAGCACCTCCATTACTCACATGGCGCTCATTCATGGGCCAGCCTATGTGGGTGATAACTGTTTTATTGGGTTTCGCTCGACGGTTTTTAATGCACGGGTCAATAAAGGCTGCATTGTGATGATGCACGCTCTGATTCAGGATGTAGAAATTCCGCCAGGTAAGTACGTGCCCTCTGGGGCAGTTATTACTACACAGCAGCAGGCAGATCGTCTGCCCAACGTCCAGGCTGCTGATGTAGCGTTTGCCAGTCATGTGATTGGCATTAATCAGTCTTTGCGCTCGGGCTACCGCTGCGCCGATGATATTGAGTGCATCAGACCCATTCGGGAAGCGCCTGCTGAAAAAGGCACCGCTAAACCAGTCCCGATTCGGAATGAGGCTGCTGGAAATGGAACTCACGTTAATGGAGGATCTGCCGCCGTGGCAATAGGAAGTAATTATCTCAGTGCTGATGCCGTAGAACAGGTGCGACAGCTCCTTATTCAGGGCTATCGCATTGGCACAGAACACGCCGACCAACGCCGGTTTCGCGCCAGCGCTTGGACGAGCTGCAAGCCCATTTCAGCCAGCCGCGAGCCAGAGGTATTGGCAGCATTAGAAGCCTGCATGGCAGAACATGCAGGGGATTATGTTCGCATTGTGGGCATCGACACCAAGGCAAAACGTCGCGTTGCCGAACTGGTGATTCAGAGACCGGATGGCAAGAGCGGCATCGCCCCATCTCCTCGTCGGGTTGCTAGCTCTGCCGCATCGGCTCCAAAGGCAGCTCAAGGTCATCAAAGCGCTGCACCCGCAGGCGTTGATGTTGTGGGACATGTCCGTCACCTCCTGTCTCAGGGCTACCACATTGGGACAGAATACGCGGATAAGCGTCGATTCCGTGCCGGTGCCTGGACAAGCGGCAAGTCTGTAACGGCTCGCCGAGATAGTGACGCTGTTTCTGAAATCAACGCCATTATTGCTCAACACCCTGGCGAATACGTGCGACTGGTGGGCATTGACCCCAAGGCAAAGCGTCGCGTTTTGGAATTAGTGGTGCAGCGTGCTGACGGCAGCAATGGGGGCAGCGGCACATCGTCAGTCGCTAACAGTAGCAGCCACAGCAGCTCAGGCTATTCCCCTTCTGCGAATTCTCATGGCGGCACAAGTGCTGCGGTGGGTTCTGATGTTGCAGGCCATGTTCATAGCCTGTTGGCTCAGGGCTTTCAGATCGGGACAGAACATGCCGATAAGCGACGATTCCGCGCGAGTGCCTGGACAAGCGGCAAGTCTGTGACGGCGCGTCGAGACAGTGACGCTATTGCTGAAATCAACGCCATTATTGCTCAATACCCTGGCGAATACGTGCGGCTGGTGGGCATTGACGCAAAGGCAAAGCGTCGCGTCTTGGAACTGGTGGTGCAGCGACCCGATGGCAAGAGCAACGGCACTAAGGCAGCCGCTGCCTCTTATTCAGCGCCAGCGGCTTCAGCGCATTCATCTTCTGCACCCGCAGCCCGATCTGGTTCTGGAGGGCCGCTGGCTTCAGAGGTGGTGAGTCAGGTGCGTCAGCTATTGGCTCAAGGGCACCAAATTGCCACCGAACATGCCGATAAGCGCCGATTCCGAGCCAATGCTTGGCATAGCTGTGCGCCTATCGCAACTACCCGTGAGGCGGAAGTGTTCCGCGCCCTTGAATCTTGCATTTCTGAACATGCGGGTGAGTATGTCCGCGTGATTGGGATTGACAAAAAGGCAAAGCGACGGGTTCTTGAGGCTATGATTCAGCGCCCTAGATGATCTGTTAATAGGATGGGGGGCGGGTAATTCTGCTCTAGAAAGCGGTGCTTATCTTGCTGCTTTACTCGCACTCCCTTTCTCAATAGATGCTGTGTAATTTTCGTTTCGTATAATCTTCGCTTTAACGATTTGCCTACGGATTGTTACATCCGTTACGCTGCACCATAATTTTTAAGCTGTTTTCTGAACTGGATCGGGCGTAGTGCCTTGGTTTAGGAATAGTCTTTTTAGAGGTTTTGATATCTGTGTATTTGCCGCCGCTTCAGGCCATGCATGATTCTCAGGTTTACATCAATGGTGATGTCACCATTCATCCGAACGCGGCGATCGCCCCAGGTGTTCTCCTCCAGGCAGCTCCAGGCAGCAGTATTATCATTGCGGCAGGGGTTTGCATTGGAATGGGCGCTGTTTTGCATTCTTGCGACGGAATTTTAGAGATTCAGGAAGGCGCAAGCTTAGGTGCAGGGGTGCTGATAGTTGGCGCTGGCATCATTGGATCCAGTGCCTGTATTGGATCACAATGTACGCTGCTCAATACTTCGGTAGAGGCAAAGGCATTGGTTCCGTCAGGTTCTGTATTGGGCGATAGCAGCCGTCAGACCCAGCCTGAAGTGGAGGAACTGCCCCAACCCATAGTTGTTGCTAAAGCGATACCAGAACCACAAGCCCCAGAACCACAAGCCTTAGCTCCGTTACCCGACCCTTGGGGGGCTGCCCAGTCCGGACCAGAACCTGTCAATTTCTCTGCGCCGCCGGCAACAAATGAGAGTAGTAGTTTTAATTCCTTTAAGTATCCAGAAAGCTCACACCTTGGCTCCAACCCTTTCAAGTACCCGGACAGTCCCAAAGTTAGCTTAAGCCAAACGACGCAAAGCAATGCTGGCACAGACGAAACAGAAAAGGCTGTAGAGAAAACCCCTAACGTCGTGCATGGGCAAGCCTACGTTCATGATTTGCTGTCTACGCTTTTGCCAAATCGAAGCCGTTCAGTGTCGCCATCTCCCGATTCTTGAGGATTCAGTTTTAGAGATGTGCCGCTAAAGTATAGAGGAGACATAACGATTGAGGTCGCCAATGCGAGCAGCCCGAACACCTCGCAATCCCCTTCGGGAAACTGCGCTGGGCTTAGTTTCTACCCAAAGCTTCCCTGCTATTGTGGGTACCGCAGACATGATGCTCAAGTCTGCTGGCGTAACGCTGGTCGGCTATGAGAAGACGGGGAGCGGCTTTTGTACGGCGATCGTGCGGGGCGGCATTGCTGACGTGCGTCTGGCAGTACAGGTCGGCGAAGAAACGGCCAGAAAGTTTGGTCAGTATGTTTCTAGCCTCACCTTAGCAAGACCTTTGCCCAACCTAGAGGCAGTGCTTCCCATCAGCGCTCGGATGATGCAGTTGGCTCAAAATGGCGGCGTGAGTAAGCTCAGCAATCTGGCGATCGGCCTACTTGAAACGCGCGGATTCCCCGCAATGGTGGGGGCAGCGGATATGATGCTGAAATCTGCTGAGGTGCAGCTTTCGGCCTATGAAACCATTGGGGCAGGGCTATGTACCGTGATTATTCGTGGGTCGGTTGCCAATGTTGCGATGGCGATCGAAGCGGGGATGCATGAGGCTGAGCGCATTGGTGAGCTAAATGCCGTGATGGTGATTCCTAGGCCGCTGGAAGATTTAGAGCAGACGCTGCCGATTGCAAGCTGTTGGCTAGAGCAGCCTGAGCCACTTAGCATTCCACTTAAAATTAAGACGAAAGAACGAGAGCTAGTTGAATTGTCTAATCTCAAAGACGTGCCGCTTTCGATTGAGAAAGAGCTTTCTTAAACCATTGGTTGAGCTTTGATTACAATCCAAAAAGCAGCCTAGGCCGGATAAATCAACGTCTATCGCGACTAAACTGCTTTTTGTGGGGTACAGAGAAGCTATGACTAACCGCAAAAATCTACGGTATGGAAGTGGATAAAATTAGGATGCCTTTAATTTGCCGCCTACTTCATCGCCTTCTTTAATGCCTTGCCAATTTGATCCTTAACGGTGGTTGCATTTTGAGAATTGCTGGGACGGCTCATTTGGTTTTTATCTGCCGCACCCTGAACTTCATTAATTCCGCCTTTAGCGCGTTCTGCGGCTTCTTCTATAGAACCAGGCGCAACTTTTGATTCTGCAACATCTTGAGCGCGTTGTTCAATTTTATCAAGCTGCACGGTGCCATCGGTAGGATTACTCGAAGCTGCGCCAAAGGCAAATGCTGGCACGCTGGTAGAGAAAAACAGGAACGCGCTGGCAAATAAGGTCACAACGAAGTGAACAGGACGAAATTTGAATGTTTCAACGATGGAAGATTTCATATTCAATGTCTCCAGAAAATGGATTGGACTTGTGGTAAAAAACTAGAAAATTATTGGTTTAGATACTTTAGTGAGTGTCTAAAGCGATTGATCTAAACTATTGACCAATCAGATTTTTAGCAGCATCTAAAGCATTAGACGCAAATTCTTCAGCTTTATTGCCCGCTTTTTCAAAAGCATTATCAGCTTTGCCTGCATCTTGCTTGGCACGGCTTACTACGGTTGCCTTGGTTTTCTCAGCGGCTTCTTGCGTTTTGGCAATATCACGTTTGGCTTTAGTGCCTGCGGCGGCCTGGGCATCCTTGGCAGCAGACTTGGTGTTAGCAATATCTTTTTGAGCCTTGCCCTTTGCCTTTTCTGCAATATCTTTAGCTTTCTTACTGGTCTTTTTGCCAGCTTCATCTAGCTTATCTTTAGCACTCATCATGGCTTGGTCTGCACTGTCAACCTGATCTTTGACTTGATTTGCCATGCTAGATGCGGCAATAATGGGGGAGCTATATAGGGATGCAGCCACAGCAGAGGTATTGAAGCTAGAGACGCTGCTGAACGACATAAAGGATAAAACAAGTACCCCTATAGTCAGCAGACGACGAAGCTGCCCTCTAATTAATGCCAACGGCTTGACCTTCATAGGATGTTTCCTTTTGGTAACGTACATATCTGTTTTTACCGTCTAGGTTGAGTTCATAAATCAATCAATTGATAGAGATTTGAAAGTACATTTTTTCAATAGATTATTCAGGTGCATCCCTCTTTAGTATAAAAAACAGGCAAAAGTTGGTTGCTAATATGGCGAAAAAAGCGTTGCTGCTCATTAATCATCATGCGCGTAAAGGGAAGCAGCAAGTTGCGACGGTACGTCAGCAGCTTCAATCGCTAGGGCTAGAATTACTGGAGCAAGAAATGCCCCCTCCCGATCAGCTTTCTGACGTAATCCGACGTCATGGAGGCGAAGTGGATCTGGTGATCATTGGGGGTGGAGATGGGACTGTTAATGCGGCGATCGCCGGCCTAATGGATACCCAGCTCCCTTTAGGGCTGTTGCCGTTGGGCACGGCTAACGATCTAGCGCGAACCCTAGACATTCCCTTTGATATTGCCCAAGCATGTCAGGTTATTGCAGCGGGCAACTCTCAGCAAATTGATGTGGGTTGGGTCAATGGACAGCATTTCTTTAACGTTGCCAGCCTTGGCCTGAGCGTTAAGATTACGCGCCAGCTTACCAAAGAGGTGAAAAAGCGCTGGGGTGTTTTAGCCTATGCGGTATCTGCCTTTCAGGTTCTATGGAAAAGCCGTCTTTTCCATGCCGAAATTCGTCTTGCAGACGGTCAAGTCCATCGCGTCAAAACTATTCAGATTGCAGTAGGCAATGGTCGTTTCTACGGCGGCGGCATGGCAGTTGCGCCCGATGCTGCTATTAATGATGGGCGCTTGGATTTGTATAGTTTAGGGTTGGAGCATTGGTGGCAGATGCTGGCGTTGTTTCCGCTGCTGCATCGTGGGCATCATGCTTCTACGCCCTGGAGCGATTCTTGGGAAGGGCAAGAATTTTATGTGCAGACACGACGACCACGGTCTATTAACACCGATGGCGAAATTACAACCGCTACACCGGCTCATTTTCGGGTGCTGCCAAGGGCATTAAGGGTCTTTACGCCACCTCGAAAATATAGCGTGTCAGTTGATTAAACGACCGTCTTCCATATGGACAATGCGATCAGCAATATCTAGAATTCGATTATCGTGAGTAACCATTAAGATGGTGCATTGTTTCTCGCGTGCCATGCCCTGCATTAGATTTACAATTTCACGTCCTGTTTGACTATCGAGTGCCGCAGTGGGTTCATCGGCTAAGATTAGCTTTGGGTCACTGACCAACGCACGGGCGATCGCCACCCGTTGTTTTTGCCCACCTGAAAGCTTATCAGGGAAGTACTGAATTCTTTCTCCCAATCCAACGGCATTCAAAATATTTGCAGCCTTTTGTTTTGCCACCTTAAGCGTAACTGAATCATGTAGCTCAATAGACATAAGAACATTCTGCTGAGCTGTCATAAAGGGCAAAAGATTATGAGCTTGAAAAATATAGCCAATATTGCGACGAGTATTTACAAGCTGTAGTTCGCTGGCAGCATTGAGTTCTCTACCAACGGATACAAGACTACCCTCTTGTACCGATCTTAAGCCTCCAATCAATGACAGCAGCGTTGTTTTTCCAGAACCAGAGTGTCCTGTTAAAATTACAATCTCCCCACGGTTGATTGTCAAATTTATATCATAAAGAACTTGTTTGGTTAGGTTTCCTTTTCCAAAAAAATGATTTAAGTTCCTTACAGCAATTAATGACATTTTTGAATTTAAGTTCCTAAAAAATATCTGCCGGATCTGCGTCTTTTAATTTGCGAACAGCGCTCCCGCCAGCAATGAAACACATAACTAATGTTGCTACAAACACAAAAATAGCTCTGTCTATCGTCATTCCAATTGGTAAAAGTGTTGCTTGCTTTGTGACTTCATATTGAACAATTGTAATAACAAATCCTGGAATATAGCCTAAGATTGCAATAAAAAGGGACTGTTGAAGAACAAGGCTTAAAAGGTACTGTTGACGGTAGCCCATCGCTTTTAGTGTGGCGTATTCTGGCAAATGTTCGGAAACATTGGTGTAGAGAATTTGATAAACAACAACAATGCCTACGACAATTCCTAAGGTAACGCCAATATCAAAAATAAACCCAATGGCAGTACTACTTTGCCAATAAGCTTTTTCAAAGTTAATAAATTCTTCTTTGCTGAAAACTTTTACATCCTTAGGAAGATATCGCTTTATTTGGTCGAGATTTTTACTAAGATTGGCACCGGACTTTAGCTTGATTAGTCCAATATTGATAATACCTTTATTCCGAGTTGCGTTAATTCTCAAGAAGTTTAAATCGCTGGTAATAATGTTGCCGTCAGCGCCAAAGGAAGTCCCAAGATTGAATAAGCCGACTACATTAACTTTATGATTGCTCCCAAAATCACTAACCTCAGTGGTTACAATCTTGTTCGCTTTAAATTGTTCTACAATAGGGCCAAATTCTGCACGTGATTCTTGGTCAAAGAAAATATTATCTCTAATATTAAGAACTTGCGTATTTTTTATCCCAGGTAAATTAAATGCATCATACCGAGTATCAAAGCCAATTAGGTAAATATTTCTCCAGTAGTTTCGGGTTTGTGGGTTTTTCCATTGTGCAAATCCTACATAAACGGGAACCGTATAGTCTACGTCGGGGAAAGCGAGTACTTGCTTTAGTCGCCGATCTGGAAAGGTATCCATTGCGATCAGCGAAGTAGAACGGGGGCTAATGAGAAAGATGTCACCATTTAACCCACGATGGAGGTGAACAGCACTATCAAATAATGCATCTCGAATGCCAAATTGCATAAAGACAATCACGACGGCAAAAATAACGCCTGATAGCGCAATCAAAAATCTTGTTTTTTGATGTTTGAGCTGAAGCCATGCGACGGGCTGTTTTTGAAACATTAATTTGAAGTATTAATTTGAAAGATTAGCTTTAACTATTAACTTCTTCAAACGTTGACTTTAATGACAACATTAACTTTTAAATTGGTCAGTGCTTTGACTTTGATACTATCTTCAGAAATGAGGCGAATTTTGACCTCTACCACGCGAGCATCTGCATCTCGAACTGGGTCAGTGCCTAAAACGTCGGGTCTACCAATTCTCAGACCCACTTTTTCAACGGTTCCCTTGAGTTCTCCGACGACCCCATCGGCACGAATGATGGCTGACTGTCCTGCTCGCACACGCGAAACGTCTGTTTCATAGACTTCAGCGCTGACATACATTTGGGATGTACGACCCAATTCCACAATGCCTGTCTCTTGTTTTACGAGTTCACCAGGCCAAGTATTGACCTTTAATACTTCCCCATCAATAGGCGATCGCACATAGGCTTGCGCCAGATCAGCCTGTGCTTTTTTGACTGCCGATTGAGCAGACTCCAATTCTTTTGCAGCAACCTGCACATCTACACCGCGCACTTCAGACACCGCATCCCGAGAAGCCGCAGCAGCATTAATTTCATCATCAAGTGTGTTAATGGTCCGCTGTAGGTTCGCTTTTGCCTCAAGAATCTGCTGCCCACGCGTATTGACAATGCGGTTAAGAGAAGAAGAAGCCTGGGCTAAACGCTCTTTTGCCGTGGATTCTGTTAGGCACGAGCTGTCTCGTTGTGACGCAGAAACAGCTCCACCTTTGTATAAGGCTTCATAGCGTTTACATTCTGTTCGGGCATTGTTTAGTTCTGCTTTGGTTTGAAGCAGTGCAGATTCTTGGGTGTTACGTTCTCCTTCTAGCTGAGCCTCAAGGTTTGCGATGGTGGCTTGTTGGGTGCTAATTTGACCCTCCTGTTCTGCCTTACTCTTTTGATATTGTGCTTTCTGGACGTTAATATCGCCTGTTTTTGCACCTGCTTTGACCTGTGCCAACTTTGCCTCAGCAATCGTTACGCTTGTACGCGCCTGATCTAAAGTCGCCTGTAGCCGATCTCGGCTGTCAAGCATTGCCACAATGGCTCCCTTTTTTACGGCATCTCCTTGGCGCACTAATAGCTGGTCAATTCTGGCTCCTTCCATAAAGGCAGGGGCTGAAAGTTGAATCACTTCTCCTTGGGGTTCAATAAACCCTAATGCTGAAACTGAGGGCGGTTCAGCAGAGACCGATGCCGCTACGCTTCCCTCTAAAGATTTCCCTCCGCTGAAATAGATTAAGCTACCAACCGTTAGACTCACTGCGGCGATCGCCGCTGCACCCACTGCCAGCCATTGCCAGGACTTGAAGTTTTTCTGCGGTGCTGATGATAGCGGCAGCAAATCAATCGTTTGAAAATCAAGGGGTTCTATTGTTTCAATCGGTAACGGCTCAATACCCGTCTTAAAACTTGACTCAACCCCAAAGGCTTGCTCCCAAGCTGCGTTGATGATTTGCTCATTGGCTCCAACCAGTAAGGCCAATAGGTCTGTAGGGATAGCTCTAACCTTTGCGAAGCCATAGCGTTGATCTAACATTGTTAGAACGGCGATCGCCCGCTTGAGTAAATCGCGCTCTTTGTAAAAGGCCAGCATCTGATCGATATCAGTTTGGCGACTGGCAATAGACTGCTGTAGCTCCTGCCGATTTTTGGGAACCGTAACCTCTACATCTCCAATGGTATAAATACCACCGACCTGATTGTCAAACTGCCCCCCAACGGCAGAGCCTGAGTGAATTAATTCTGCGTAATAATCTTTTTTTAGAATTAAACCCGTTAATTCATTTTGGACAATAAACACCTTTCCACTACTAAAAGAATCTAACAAAGGCTGGCTAAACCCGTTAGATTTCGGAATTAACGGTGTCTGATTCGTCACTGACGGCTCCTCAAGGTGCATAGCATTCGCAACGAAAACTTCCAAACGGACTAATTCAGCGACATCAGAAAGCCGAATTAGTCCTCGCAAGCTTGGGTTGCGCAATTACAACTGATATGACTTAATTGAGATATATACAACTTGTTGCTATACAATTTGTTGTGTATAGCATTTGTAGTTTATACTCAACTTGTTGACTATGTCAATTAAAGAATTGAATTAAATGGCGCTTTCCCACACTATTCTTACCTTCCTGTCTGAGTGTGCCCACAGTGGTTACGATCTTGGCAAACGTTTTGAAGATGCGGTGAGCTGTTTCTGGAAAGCGAGTCACCAGCAGATCTACCGTGAGCTTTCAAAAATGGAAGGCATTGGATGGATTGAGGCTGAGGCGATCGCCCAGCAGGGAAAGCCCGACAAAAAGCTGTATCGCATTACCGAAACTGGTCGAAACGAGCTTGAGCATTGGTTTGAGTTACCTTGTATTCCCACCCCTACCCGCGAAGATTTGCTGGTAAAAGTTCTTGCCGGATCTTACATTTCACGGTCGGTGCTGATTCAACAGCTCACAGATCGGCGATCGCTTCATCAAGCTCAGCTAAACTGCTACCGAGAAAAAGAGAATGCTTTTCTAGAAGTGGAAAATCCGGAAGAACATCTCATTTTTCGTTACTTGACTCTGCGTCGAGGGATTCGCTACGAATCTGAATGGATTGACTGGTGCGACGAAGTTCTGACGGCAATCAAGACAAAACCAACAACGCTGATAAAACCTATTCACCTCTCATAAAGTCATCATGGAAATCAAAAATAAAGCGCAGCATGACTCTGTTACAGAACTGCCCATGGTTGAGGCTTATATGCGTTGGGCGCTGATGGCAGCCGAAGAAGAGATGGGGAATCAAGCTTTAGCGCATTGCTTGCGTGAAAACGGTCTAGAAAGACTTATCGGTCAATACCCACCCGCTGACCTTAAGTTGAGCAAAAATATTACTATCGGAGACTATGCCAATCTATGCACCGGATTGATGCAGTCTTTTGAGCCGAATGGAAAAACTAGGTCGATTCAAATTGGGCGAATTTCAACTAAGCCCGCACTTGAAAAGCAGGGGAAACTCTTTAATTTTGCATCTCGAACTGCAATCAAATTTTTACCCCTCTCATCGCAAATTAAAACCGTTCTAGACAGTATTCAAAGTGATTTGAACAAAATATATAAAGCCGATGGCTATCCACCTGGCGTAAAAGTTGAAGATCGGGGGACTAAATGGGCATACATTGACGAAAGCTGCGCCGTATGTGCTGGCAAACAAGCGACTGCTCCGATTTGTTGGAGTTGGGTAGGCACACTAGAAGAATCGTTAGCATGGCTAACGGGTAAGGAATTCGAGATTGATCAAGTTGAGTGCCGAGCAATGGGCGCACCTGCTTGCGTTTGGGAAATTAGCAAAGCGGCAAAGCCATAATCTGATGCAAGAGATGTGGCAGCTTACTTCATCATCACAGTTGCCATAATCCTTAAAAAGCCAAAGGCTCCATCCACAATTCCGGCTGTTTTAACACCGCCCATCATTGCGCCCATAATGCCAGGTGAAAAGGCGTCTGTTCCTGTTAGATATAGGTTTTTGATAGGCGTTTTCGAGGCGACCCAAGGCAGGTCTAGACGTGCGGGCGTACAGGGAATGCCGTAGATCGCGCCGCGATCGCTTCCATCAAAGTGTTCTACCGTTAGTGGCGTAGAGAGTTCAACATATTCGATTAAATTTTGAAAACCAGGGTAATATCGCTCTACTAAAGTGATGAGTGATTGGGTTATTTGGGATTTTAGTACGGCATAGTCCGCATCACGTTTTCGCCAATGCTGTGCCTGCCACTGCGAGAACAGGCTGTAGTCAATACTCCCAATAATCTCAGCAGTATGTCCCTTCGCTAATGGATTTTTAAGAGATGGAAAGGAGAGATATGCAAATTTAGGCGATTCAATTGAAGCTATCGCATCAGGCTGATCAATTTCTTCGTGATTATAGGTTGTATAAATCCAGTGATTTTCACCCTGAAAGCTGAGCTGTTGAGGATCTTCTTTTAAGCCTAGATAGACTGTTACGACACAAGACCCTTTGGGAAACTGCTGAATAGATTCTCGATAGGGCAGTGGATAGCTGGGCGGAATGAGTTTTATGTAAGTGTTAAAGGCTCCAGCATCGGATATTACAACTGGTGCATGGTAAATTTCTAAGTCTTCTGCCGGATGTGCAGCACGCTGCACTCTCACTCCTACTGCGACACCGTTTTCGATCATTATTTCAGTAACACGGCGTTGGGTTATGACCTGACCACCACTATCTTCGATGGTGGGAATAATGGTTTGGGCGATCGCCTGCCCACCACCTATGGGATGCCATCCGCCTTCAAAAAAGTGAGTCACAATATTGCTATGCACTCCAAAGCTGCTTTGGGAAGGGGGCAATCCGTAGTCTCCCCACTGGGAAGCCAGAACTGCCTTAAGTTGAGGATCCTGAAAGTGCTGATCTAGATACTGCTGAGTGGTCTGTCTGGCGATCGCACCAAAATACCGCACCCCTGACTTAACCATCGGCTGAAGCCAGACGGGGAATAGCTCAATAAAAGAATTGGCAATAAACCAAGTTGCTGCTGTCTGGACATCTTTAAAATATCGCTGAATGGCTTTTTGCTCGTGGGGGAATTTTGCAACTAAATCAGCCTGGTATTGTTTAGGGTCTGAATAAACATCAAAAGTAAAGTCTGGATAGACAAATTTCTCTATGAGATCGGGCATCTTTTGCCACTGGAGCTTGCCATTGCAGAGATAGTCAAATATTGCTCTGCCCATCTGCCCTTTGCCCATTTCACCAACATAATGTAGCCCCACATCCCAGTGAAATTTTCCCTTGCGCTCAAAGCCGTGGGTAAAGCCACCTGGGGTAAAATGTTGCTCTAGAACAAGCACTTTCTTGCGGTAGAACTTAGCTAAAATTGCGGCAGTGGTTAAACCACCAATCCCAGAGCCAATCACGATTACATCGAACTGTTTCTTGTCACTACTCACCACCATGCTGTTTCCTAAAAAAGAATATTGAGCGTGATTAAAGTTCTGGATCGTTAAAGCGGACTCGAACCTCTTGATCGCGTGAATTCGCACGGTACCAAAGATAGGCTCGATCATCCGCTAGCTCGCGCTTGACCATACCGCGCTGATGAAGGTGATTGAGATAGCCCAAGGTTTCGGCAATCATTGTGCCCCGCTCATGGGGCTGTAGCTGCCGCCGATAGACCGCATCTAGGCAGTCAATGGCAGTACAGGGTCTGCTTAAATGTGCCAATAGCCGATTTAACACAGCTTCTTGGCTGGCAATCATTTGTTTACAGCGAGTCTCTAGGCCTGTAAAAGGTAGGTTATGCCCAGGTAGGCACACAGTTTCGCTTTGGGCTAATTTGGCAAAACGCCAGCAGCTTTCTACCCATTCCGATACTAAATCTGCGTCCGGTTCGCTGGGATGGACGCTTAGGTTAGAAGACATCCCTGGCAAAATCTGATCTCCTGTAATTACAAACCCATCTTCTGACCATAAGGTCGCGTGTTCGGCAGCGTGCCCATACCCCAGATGAACGGTCCAGTAGCGGCTCCCGATTTTAAGGCGATCGCCTTCTCGAAGGCGCTGGTAGGCGTAGGGAATGGGCAGCACTAAGTCGCTATAGTTGCTCGGTGCCCGTCTGCAAAAGGCAGCGAGTTCTACGCCTTTTATGCCCACCCGCTCAACGAAGCTAATGTCTTGGGCGCAGGGCAGATCGCGCTGCTCTAGCTGGAGCCAACGGGCATGGAGCCAACAAGCTTGGGTTGTTTGAAAAGACGCCCCGCGATCGCACAGTAGCCCCGCTAACCCAATATGATCAGGGTGATAGTGGGTGGCAATAACGCGCGTAATAGGTCGGTGAGCAAACAGGCTGTACTTAAAAGCGGCCTGTAACGCTGTATGGCAGGCAGGTGTGTTATTGCCCGTATCTACTAGAGTCCAGCCTGTTTCGTCTGCTAATACATAGACATTAATATGGTCTAAAACGGAGTCTAGTGGCAGTCTTAAGAGCCAAATGCCATCGGCGATCGCAATGGCTTCACCCGCATGGGGTGTCTCGTCAAATAGCGAACAAACTCTATCTGAATAAATATCAGCCTGAGATAGATCTGGTTTGAGTTTTTGGAGTTGTGCTACAGCATTCATAGACAGGCTCCGATTAAGTTATCTGATTACTGACGGCTAGTGAGTCAACACAATCACTTTTCCTTTACGGCCTCGTTCCTCCGCACGGCGCAGCGCTTGGTTAATGTCAGATATGGCAAAACAGGCATCGACATCTATTTTGAGGTTGCCCTTAGCCATCAGTTCGCTGAGGGTGTCAAACAAGTGGGTGCGATCGCCCTGAGACATGCGATTCAGAATTTTTGAGAGCCAAAACCCTTTAAGCGTGATGCCTCTAAAAATAGTTTGGTCAGGGCTAATTGTGCAGATGCCGTTAGACAACATGCCGTAGTTAATAATTTGGCCCCCTTCGCTTAAAGCCTCAGCAAGTTGCTGTACACCAGAACCCGCCACGGCATCGAGCGCCAACTTAATCGAATCGTGCCCGATCGCAGTGCGTACCCGATCAGCAAGATCAGCACCCGCTTCAACCACCACATCTCCACCACGGGCGATGACTTCTGCCTCAAGGTCGCTACGATGCACAACATTTAAGGTTTTTAAGCCTTTTGCCTTAGCGATTTGGATAACACACTGCCCCACACTAGACAGGGGTGCAGTTTGCATTACCCAGTCCCCTGCCTCCAGCTTGGCAAAATCATTGAGCAGCAGATAGGCCGTCGCAGGATTCACCTTTAACATGGCAAGCTGGGCTGCATCGCCTTCGCCATCTACCTTATGGACAGCGGCGATGGGAACTTTGCGTCGTTCTGCCCAGTTGTTGTTACCCAGAAGAACCACGCGATCGCCAATACTAAGCGTTTTCACAGCCGAGCCGCATTCAACCACTCGTCCCACGGCCTCCATGCCGATTGTGGCGGGGAGCTTGGGTAGGGTGCCGTAACTGCCAGATAACATGGCTAAGTCGGCGACGTTAATCGGGAATGCCTCAATATCCACCACAACTTCCCAAGCGGATGGCGAACCTACATCTGGCACATCTATACAGCGAGCGACCATACTGGGCTGACCGAAGGTATGAAACTGAATCTGCTTCATGGGGCTACATCACACCTTTAGACTTAGGCGCAACGGAGAGGGCTTCGACCAGACAGTTGATGGTGTAGTCAAGTTGTGCCTGGGTGTGATTGGTATTGATAAAAAAACGCAGCCGAGATTTGTCGCGGGGGACAATGGGATAAAGCATGGGGTAGGTACAGATATTGCGATCAAACAGCGTGACCGACATCCACAGAGCCAGTTCAGAATCTCGCATCATGATGGGCACTACGCCAGAATCTTTGCTGTTGTAAGTATCCAAGCCAGCCGCTTTTGCTTTTTCAATAAAATAGGCCGCATTCTCCTGCACGCGTCGGGCGAGTTCTGGTTTCTCCCGCATCATTCGTAGGGTTTCTAAGCCTGCTGCGGTGTTGGCTGGCGTGGGTGCAGCGCCATAGAGCAGTACACCAGGGGCATAGTTTTTTAAGATGGCAATAAGCGGCTTAGAACCTGCCACATATCCGCCGCAGGTGCCAAAGGCTTTACTCATAGAGCCGTAGAGAATATCAATCTCTGAACCGGAAATTTTAAAATAATCGGTAATACCTAGGCCGTTTGGCCCAATAATGCCCATTGAGTGCGCTTCATCAACCATCAAGAGCGCCTTATGGCGATTTTTAATCTCAATCAGCCGAGGCAGATCGGGGATATCGCCATCCATGCTGTACACGCCTTCCACCAAAATCAGCACGCGCTCATATTTGGTGCGGTGTTCGGCAAGTAATCTATCCAGCGCGGCATAGTCATTGTGAGGAAAGCTGAAGCGACGAGAACCAGCGAGTTTACAGCCGGACAGCGCCGAGTTGTGGATTAACTCATCGTAGATAATCAGGTCTTGGGGACGGCAGAGATAGCCGATCGCAAACGCATTAGTGCTGTAGCCACCCACAGACACCACCGCATCTTCGGTGCCTAAAACCTCAGAAATTTCTCGCTCAAAGGCTTGATGAATATCAACTTCGCCCGTAATCGATCGCCCCGATCCTGTGCTGGTTCCAAAACCGTCGATGGCCTGTTTTGCCGCTGCTTTGACTCGAGGGTCATTGGCGAGAGCTAAGTAGTTGTAGCTAGAGAAGTTGATGAGAGTCTGCCCGTCGATCTCGACGGTTGCATCTGATGCGCCCACATGCTTGCGAAATAGGTTTTTGGTGTACTTTTGCTTCTCATAAAACCACTCCATTGTGGCGAACTCTTTGTACTCAGGAAAGAGCGAGAAGTCATGGAAATCTGGCTGTACTGGGATGGATCGCCGAGGGGTTTCAAGGGTGGCGCTAGACTGCGCGGTATTAGATTGCGCAGCGGCACCCAGATTCATCTGCTGTTTGAGCCGTTCTAATGGGGTTTGGGAGGTCATGGGTGTCAATGGGTAGATTCAGGAAATTGCTTTTAAGCCGCGATCGCCACTTCCCCAGCAGGAGCGTTGACTCCGCCAGAGATGGTTGGCACGGTCGAGGCTGAACTCAGCAGAGATTTCAGGGACTGTTTGGCGAGGGAGCGAATGGTGGCATCGCCCAGTAGCTCCATAATTGAGATGTTTAGCCCAAGCTGGCTATCGAGAAGCATCTGTATTTCAGTCGCCATCAGGGAATCAACCCCAAATCGGTCGATAGACTGCTCAACGGGAATGCTGGCGGGGTCGGATTTGAGAACCGACGCAATAATTTCAAGAATTAGGCTAGCCAGGAGATCGACCTGTTCGTCTGATCCCAACTGCAACAGCTCACCCATTAAGACATCTCGCATGGAGTTATCTTTACCTTGGCTGTCGGCAGCAATGAGGCTGGCAAATCGGGGGGATGTTGCACCGCGCGTTTCAAATCTTGCCCAGTCTACCCAACTCGAAATGACCGTTACACCAAACTGGGTAACATTACGGGCAAGCCCCACTTTAAGAACATCTAATGCCTCGGCAGAATTAATGCCCCGCAGCCCCGTATACCGCAGAAACTCTTCTAGCTTTTCGTCTTGAGCCACCACGCCCACATCGGCGATCGCCCCCCAATTCACGCTAGTGGCGGGTAGCCCCTGTGCTTTGCGGAAATAGGCTAGTCCATTCAAAAAGCCATTGGCTGCGCTATAAACGGCTTGGCGACCATTGCCGACCAGGTTTGCAATAGAAGAGTAGAGTACAAAGTGATCGAGGTTCAGAGATTGCGTCAGTAGGTGTAGGTTCCAACCGCCGAGGGCTTTACTCTGCATGACGGTGCAGAAGGTATCCATATCAATTTCAGCAATGGGCTGGTCGATAATAAGTGCGCCGGAGTGGAATACGCCCTTAAGAGGGGGTAGTTCGCGGTCAATCTCAGCAAATAATTCACTGAGTCGCCCATAGTCTGCCGTATCGCAGGCGGCTGATTTAATCGTTGCACCCATCGCTTCTAGACTTTGGACAATCGCCTTGCGCTCGGCTGTATCGGCTCCTGTGCGTCCGGTTAAGACCAGATGCCGCGCTCCGTTCTGCACTAGCCACTCTGCTGTTTTTTGACCGAAGCCCCCAAACCCGCCTGTGATGAGGTAAGTTGCATCTGCTTTAAACTGCATCTGGTCTTGCTCGACGACGGGTAAATCGCGACCTCCCGTTTCATAAGTCAGTACCAATGTAGAGTTGGTATCTGAAATGCCTAGCTTTTGCCAAGCGATATCGGCGATGGAAACTTCTAGGGCAGGCAGTGGCGCAATGGTGCCATTCACAATGCCATGAATGACAGTTCTTAAGGTTTCTTGGAGACGGTGAGGGCGCTGTAGCAGCACGGTCATATCGGTACGAGCCACAGTCTGCTGAGTAATGCAAACCGGACTGGCAACATCATCGGTATCAATGGCATAGCCGCCAGTTCGCAGCATTCCCAAATCAAAGGATTGAGTCCACTGCTGCATGGGTGCTACCAAAAGCGTGAAGCCAGCCCCATTGGTTTGTGCGGTGACAGCGCGGTGAATGGCTTCGGGACAGATTGAGAAGATGGGATATTTCTCTGCCAGCCGAGGGTCTAACGAGTCGGGCTGGCTACACAGGAGAGTGACGGTAATGCCTTTGCGCTGGAGTGCTTCAGCCACGATGATGCCCAAGGCATCTCCATAGACCAGTGCAGTATCACCCACCATTAGGTCTAGGGCGGCGATCGCACTTTCGGCACGGGTAACGGCACCAATGGTGCTGACGAGAGCCGTCGCATCGGCATTGGCATCAATAGGAACCAGATAAAACTGACTGCGCTCACCCGACAGATGACTGGCAAGATCGGCGGGGGCAAAGCCGCAAACTCGTGTGCCTGGAGCAAGGTCGGTGACATGATCTCCAACGGCAATGACCTCGCCGACTACCTCAATAACGGGTTGATGGATGGCATCAGATGATGGCTCTAGGCGTAAGTTTGGCGGCATGATAGTCGCTTCGACCCGTAGCTGAATCTCATCCGCGCCGATGGTTGCAGGGGTATCTGCCAGAATCCTCGTCATTCCAACGCTTTCACAGTCTGCTCGCAGCGGACGCACTAATACAGGATGTGCGTCATCTAGATGCTGGTAGGTCACGCGATCCTGAGTGAGCATGGTGCTATCGAGGAGTTCGCTAACGAGTCGCAAGCTACCGCGCAGTGCCACCTCATCATGGCGATCGTCGCACAGTAGCTCTAGAGCAAGGTTGTCAATAATGTCTTCATTGATCCGTGCAGGCAGATCGATCGTGCTGCACCGAAACCCTTCCAATTCATTAAAGGCAACTCTCGTAAAGCCATTGAGCGCCGTTTGGCTGGGCTGAATAGATGTCTCGTTCTCGTTGACCGCAAAGGCGGATTGAGTCACCACATAGATTCGCGGGCAGACTTCATACTGCTGCTGAATGGCGGCTTGCGTAAATGCGATCGCCGTACTCACTGCGCGCTCACCCGTTGGGTCGGTTTCGGTATTGGCAGCTAACCCATGCATGAAGGCGATGCCGTCTAGTTCGCCATAGCGACTCAAAACGGCCTGGGCATCCTCAACGCTTCCATGACGAACCGCGATAATTTGCCCGTCTTTTTCGCAGAAGGTGTCGCCAACCGCTACAGAGAAGACCCCAATTGCGCCATAGTTTTCGAGCTGGCGAATGGTATCTTGTGTCGCCGAATGGTCAGTGCCCACCACTAGCCAGTAGCCTAAGCGTTTGGCTTCGTTGAGGGTTTCGCCGTAAGCCCATTCATAGGCGAGGATTTGCCGCTTCACGCGATCGCCAAATCGGTCGGTGCGCTCTTTTTTGGCGGCAGCCGTCGATCTCATGCCTCGGATGGTTGCAAGAATATTCCCTTCATCGTCCAAGATGTTCAGATTGCAATCAATATAGCGATCGTTTTGCTCAATAATTTCTGCCAAACACCAGATATTTGCGGGGAGCTGATGAGCGTAAACGCACATTTCACCAAATCCAGTCGGTAAATAAGTGGTGTCTGAGTCAGCCAGCATCGCCATTAAAGACTGGAAACAAGCATCCAAAACAGTGGGATGGATACAGTACAGCGATAGGTTATCAGTGAGTTCTGGCTGCATTTCAATGCGTGACAGCACTCGACCTTCGGATCGATTAACAAACAGTTGGCGAATGGTTTGGAACGCAGGGCCGTAAGTGAGATCGATTTGCGCCAGACTTTTATAAAACTCAGACACATCTTGGGGCTGGCAGAATTCTTGGAATAACAGCGCTAGATTGAGCTGACATGGCTCAAAGCTTTCTAAACCTGCAATTTTGGCGGTGATGTGGACTTGACCGCTGCCTAATTTCCCGTTTTCTAGTCCGCGAATGGTTGCCGACCCAGTAGATGGCTCAAAGGTGGTGACAGAATCTAACCCGCGATCTGCGGTAATAATCATCGGGGCAAAGATTTTTAGATTCCGAATTACGATCGCCCCTGCATCTTCAAACTGCACTCTCCCCAGTTCGAGCAGTGATTCAATGTAGGCCGCAGCAGGCAAGATAGCGAGGCCAATCACAACGTGGTCGCGCAGATAGACCAGTGGCTCGTGGTCGAGGTCGGTACGCCAGACGGGGGCAGCAGGAGCCTCCTGAATGCCAAGAATAGGATGGTCGATGGGCGCAATGCGATCTTGCCTCCCGCGATCGGTTTCCATCCAAAACCGTTCCCGTTGCCAAGCATAGTTAGGGAGCTGGATAAATTGCCCATTCCCGTTGTGAGTAGCCCAATCAATGTCACAACCGCAGGTGTAAATACTGGCGATCGCCCGATGCAGTGCCGAGCGTTCGGGGGTTTTGCGCCGCAGCGTAAACGCGGTGCGACAGTCTTTATCTGCCAGTTTGATACAGTCCCGCAAAGATGTTGCCAACACAGGGTGCGGACCCACTTCAAGGAAGGTGTTGTAGCCATCCGCAATCATGGTGGCGATCGCCGTTGCAAACTCTACAGACTGTCGCGTATTCAACAACCAGTAGTCTGCGCCGTAAGAAATGCCCTCAACCCTTGCCCCCGTGACCGTAGAGTAAAGCGGAATTTGAGGTGCAGTGGGGCGAATACCCGCCAGTGCCTGCGCTAACGGCTCCAGAATTGGATCCATCATTGGGCTGTGATAGGGAACCTCTACCTCTAACTTGCGATTAAAGATCCCTTCTTCGGTCAAAGTAACGGCTAAATGATTGAGATCGTTTTCATCTCCGGCAAGGGTGACGGTCGTGGGGCTGTTGACCGCCGCAATGGATACGCGATCTGTACAGTGTGCGATCCGCGCAAACGCCTGTTCTTTGCCCAAGCCTACCGCCAACATTGCCCCTGTCCCGGCACAGGTTGCCTGTAAATGACTGCGGTGATAGCTCACGGTTAAGGCATCTCGCAGCGTCAATACACCCGCTGCGTAGGCCGAGCCAATTTCCCCCACAGAGTGACCGATGACCGCACCAGGCTGAATGCCAGCGGCACGGAGGACAGCCAAAACCCCAACCTGAATCAAAAAATTTGACGGTTGAGCAAACTGAGTGCGGGTAATCTGTGACGCTTCTTCCGGCTTGAGCATTTCGGCAAGAATAGAGAAGCCCGAAATCTCTGTGAAAATTGCGTCGGCTTCCTCTACCGCTGCCCGATAGATTGGCTCATCACGATAGAGTTCTTGCCCCATCGCCCACCACTGAGGACCCATGCCAGTAAAAACAAACACTGGCTTGCGATGCCCTTGATACGGCTCAACGCCCTGCACAATATCCTCATTTTCCTCATTGCGCGAGAGCGCTTCTAGCGCAGCAATAAGGTGTTCGCAATTATCCCCTTTAACTACTGCCCGATGGGACAGGTGAGCGCGTTTGAAAGACGCTGAATACAGTAAGTCTGAAATGTCTACACCGTCACGGAGCATCGTGGCGTACTTGCTTGCCAATACGCTGATTGCCTTAGGATTTCGTGCCGAGACTGGCAGAAAATAGGGAAACTGGCGCGGATGAGGGGCTTCGTTTGCATCATGACTGATCACAACA
Organism: Thermosynechococcaceae cyanobacterium; assembly: GCA_041752855.1. Lineage (GTDB taxonomy): Bacteria > Cyanobacteriota > Cyanobacteriia > Thermosynechococcales > Thermosynechococcaceae > JAAURS01. Next base: position 17,731 of record JBGSVR010000334.1, on the reverse strand, counting down.
GGCGCTGTTCTCAGCACCACATGGGCGTTCGAGCCACCATACCCAAAAGAATTGACCGCTACACAAAAATCTTCATCTGCATCGCCTAGGGCAATAAGATCATCCGCTAAGCGCAGGTTTAATTCGACAAAGGGGATATCTGGATTAGGATTTTGTAAGTTTGCCAGCGGAAACGCCTGTCGGTACATCAGGGTTAACACGGCTTTGATTACCCCAGCAACGCCAGCCGCCGCTTCGAGGTGACCAATATTACTCTTGACCGACCCAATCACTGTTGGAGCAAGACCTTCTCTGGCCGCACCATAAACAGAGCCGATCGCCCTAGCTTCTGTGGGGTCGCCGATGGCGGTTCCGGTACCATGACACTCAACGTATCGCACTTCTCTTGGGTCGATAGAGTATCTTTCAACCACTTCTCGAATCAGCGCCTGCTGCGCTTCGCCGCTCGGCATTGAAATGCCTGGCGTATGCCCATCCTGATTGCTCCCCGTCCCAATAACGGTCGCTAAAATCGGGTCGCCATCTCTCAACGCAGCAGCTAGGGGTTTTAGCAGTATTGCGCCAGCGCCTTCTCCACGCCCATAGCCGTCCGCCCGTGCATCAAACGACTTGCACTCGCCATCCCGTGACAAGAAATGACCTTTGCTCATGCCCATGGGGTACTCAGGGCGTAGCATCACGTTTGAGCCGCCCACAACCGCCATTTCGGTAATCCCCTGCCATAAATCTTGACAGGCATAGTGAAATGCCACCAAAGACGATGAGCAGGCGGTATCGATCGATAAGCTGGGTCCTCGCAGGTCATAGGTGTGAGAGATGCGATTAGACAACATCGTCATCATCATTCCCGCAGCGGTGTTCTGGTTGATGGCAGATCGATTGGGCTGACCCATCTGGTTGATCATGTGATCCATCATGAATCCGCCAGCATAAACCCCCACTTTGCGGCCAGCATAGTCTGGCAAAGATAAACCTGAATTTTCAAAGGCTTCCCAAACCACTTCTAGCAAGATCCGTTGTTGCGGATCCATATTTTCTGCATCTCGGGGCGAAATTCCAAAAAATGAGGCATCGAATTGGCTCACATCGTGGGTCAAAAATCCGCCCCGATGCATGTAGGTTTTACCCTTAACGTTCGGATTAGAGGAGTAGTATCGATCCACTGTCCAACGCTCTGGTGGCACTGTGTCAATTGCACTGAATTTAGTCTTCAGAGCCTGCCATAGGTTATCAATGCTTTCTAGTCCTTTCGGCATGCGGCATGCCATGCCAACTACTGCGATCGCCGACGGACATGCTCCAGACGCATGAAGATCAATAGATTTTGAAAGTTGGTCTTTCATCTGGGTACTCTGACTAAATCACTATTGCGAGACGAGATTGTGAGATAAATTTTGACGCAGAAACTATTTTTCTCAAAAGTTAAATTGAACTAGATTTTTAAATTTCCAATAGTTTTAAAACTTTTGTTTATAAGCTACATCGCAGCGTCAAAATTTGGATCATATCTTTACCTGTAATATATGAATGGATTAATGGATTTCGATATCTCATATCTAATCGACAAAAACAGGAAATCTTATTAAAATTCGTACCATCTGGTATAACAGAAACAAAGAAGACTCGCAATAAAATATGCTAGAAGCGTTAGTAGCGCAAACAAAATCAAACAAAATCAAACAAAATCAAACACTATACTTTGGTTTTACTCAACTGCTCATCTGACTCGTTCGTTTTATGTGGCTCATGCATTAATCGTTTGAGAATTGATTTTTCTATATAATTTTTGATTTATAAATATGGTTGAATTTTCAAGAAAGAATGACGATAGCGACATCTCGGTGCCAAGATTAGGATATAGCATCGAAAAACTTGCTCTAGTTAGAGCATATCTTCCGAAGATTTTAGATCAAGAAACACTAAATTCAGTACAGGATGCCATCTTTTGTCAATGCTGGCTTGGTGCGACTTATCGAGATATCGCCGAGCGGTTAGGGTACGAATCTAGCTATGTACGCTTGATGGGGGCACAGCTATGGCAACTTTTATCTGCGAAATTGGGTCAGAAAGTTACAAAGAGTAACTTTCAAACTATTCTAATGACTCAACTTAATCAGGCTCCAAAATCTTTTCAGAATCCGATCAATAGCAGCGATCGCGCGGCAGAGATTGATCTAAAGATAGAACCCTGGGTGTCGAGCAGTTATGTTGAACGGTTTCCGATTGAAGCGCAATGCTACGAAGTAATTGTGCAAGAAGGGGCACTGATTCGAATTAAAGCGCCCCAAGAAATGGGAAAAACCCTGTTGGCAAGCCAGATTTTGCACCATGCGCAGCAACATAGCATTATTCCAGTTATTTTCAGTTTACGTCTTGCAGATAGCGACACGTTTTCAGGATTAGATAAATTTTTGCAGTGGTTTTGCCTGAATGTTGGCGATCAGCTCAATATTCCCAACCATTTTTCTACCGACTGGGAACCCTGCTTTAGCAGTAGCTATAACTGCACAAATTATATAGAACGGGTTATTTTACCCATCGTAGATCAATCAATTGCAATTGCTTTAGATGATGTCGATATTCTGTTTAAATATCCTAAACTGGCAACCGATTTTTTTGGAATGCTGCGAGCATGGTGCGAGAAAGCCAAACACGTCAACACCAGTAGTCGTGTTTGGCGACGGTGTCGATTTATCGTAATTCATTCTACAGAAGTCTATATTCCACTCAATAAACATCAGTCACCCTTTAATATTGGTCTTTCCATTGAACTGCCAGAGTTTAATGCTGCCCAGGTAAGCCTCTTAGCTAAGAAGTTTAATTTAACGCTAGATCCCTTAGATATTCCTAAATTGATGGATTGGATTGGTGGAAAACCCAAGCTCATTACTTTAGTTTTTAGTGGAATAGTCCACCAGCGCACTACGCTTAACCAGCTTTTTAATGATCCGCTTCAATCTACGAGTTTGTTTCAAGAGCATCTACGAAGTCAGTATCGCAAACTGCAGCGCTATGCTGACCTGGAAGCTAGCTTCAGAGAAATTGTATACTCAGATGAATCGATTGAGCTTGCTCCAATACAGGGCTTTCAGTTAGAAAGTTTAGGGCTAGTTTCTCTAGAGACAGGGATGCGTGCCCGTCCGAGCTGTCGGCTATATCGCCAATACTTTCGTCAAATGCTTGAATCAGGATGACATCTATTAAAGACTTAGCAGCATCCAGCCCCCTACCCTATCAAGTTGGCGGAGCATTGCCCTGTGACGCACCGAGCTATGTGCGGCGTCAGTCAGACGATGAACTCTATAAGGCTTTATTAGAGGGGGAATTTTGCTACGTCTTGAACTCGCGCCAGATGGGGAAATCTAGCCTTCAGGTGCGAACGATGGATCGTTTGCAGCAGCAAGGTGTTCATTGTGCCACCCTAGATCTCGCGACCCTGGGCACTCAAGATCTAACGGCAGAACAATGGTACGCCAGTATTATTCATACACTAATCAAAGAATTTAACCTGGATCTAAACTTTAGAAAATGGTGGCAAGAGCATCAAGTTATCTCCCAACTACAGCGAGTCACCTCTTTTTTTGAAACAATTTTGCTGCCTCAAGTTGCTGGCGCGATTGTTATTTTTATTGATGAGGTAGACAGTGTTTTAGGGCTTTCATTTCCATCGGATGATTTTTTTGCACTGATTCGCGGATGCTACAGTAAACGAAATCAATCGTCGGCCTACCAACGGCTTACATTTGCACTATTTGGGGTTGCTACACCCTCTAATCTCATTGCCGATAAACGCAAAACGCCATTCAATATTGGCAAAGCGATCTCTTTAGAGGGAATCACTTACGCTGAATCTACCCCTTTATTGTCTGGTTTTGTGGATAGAGTGCCAGATCCGTCTTCTGTTTTACAAGGGATCTTGGACTGGACAGGAGGACAACCTTTTTTAACTCAAAAATTATGCCAGTTAGCACTACGAGAAGCACAGTGGCCTGATAAAGTTCTTCCCCAACCTTCCGAAACATCCAAGCAATGGCTACGGCGATTAGTAAAGACTTATATTCTCAATTATTGGGAGTCACAAGACGAACCAGAACACCTTCGCACAGTACGAGATCGCCTCTTATACGACGAAATCAGTGCCATTCGGCTGCTGGATCTTTATCTCGACGTTCTCAGAAAAGGGCCTGTAATCGCAGACAGTAGTGCAGAACAAATCGAACTTCGACTGACAGGATTGGTCGTCAACGAGAACGGTTATTTAAGGGTTCGTAATCCAATTTATCACTATATTTTTTCAGAAGAATGGGCAGAAGCCCAACTCTCCCGCCTTCGTCCATATTACAAAGCTTTACAGCAGTGGCTGAACTCTAACCGGACAGATTCCACATTTTTGCTACAAGGGCAAGCACTTATGGATGCTCAAACGTGGGCTATGGGTAAAAATCTGGGCTATCTTGATTATCAATTTTTAAGCACTAGCGAGGCGCAAACTTATAATGCGGTGCAGCAATCTCTACGAAGCGTGGACAGAACCACAACTTTGCAGCCCCAACAGCGCACCCGCGACAAAAAAAGTTCGTATTTGAATCTCGCCCTAGCAGGATATCAAATTACTGAAGAACTCTTAGCCAGTCCTCGCATCTCAGTCTATCGAGGGGTACGAACATCTGACCAGTGCCCTGTAACCATTAAGCTGCCTTCTCAGAAACTGCCTAGATTGTCTGATCTCATGCAGTTTCGCAACGAATTTATCTTGGCACAATCACTGAAACATAGCGGAATCGTCCGCTATCTTAGCCTCGAGCCTTATCAAAATAGCTATGTTCTCATTAGCAAAGACTTGGGCCGTGTTTATGTCCGGTCTTGGCTGCAAGAACACTATCCTCAAGGGCTAGGGCACTTTCGAGAGGGATTAGAAAAAGGGCTACAGATTGCGATCGCCCTGAGTCAAATTTTGCACTATCTATATGAGCAAGATATTATTCACAACAACATTCATCCCAGCAGCATTCTGATCCATCCTGACACGCACAACATTTGTCTAACGGATTTTGGGCTTGCCGCACGAGTGGGTCAAGTTAACCCAGCGACGAAAGCACCAGATCGCCTAGAGGGAGAAATCGCCTATATTTCTCCCGAAAGCACTGGATACCTGAGTCGGGGGATAGATTTTCGCAGTGATTTTTATAGTTTAGGCATCACTCTTTTTGAGCTATTTACAGGAAAACACCCCTTCTCAAGTGAAGATTCAGGAGAATTGGTTCGTTCTCATCTAAGCGAAGAGCCGCCCTTGCTCCAACAGTATTGTGCCTTAATGCCAAAAACGGTAGCTCAGATTATTACCAAGCTCATGTCCAAGCAGCCTGAAGATCGATATCAGAGTGCCACTGGACTGCTACATGACTTAAGAAAGTGTTATCAACAACTTTGTAAAGATGGGGTTGTGCAAGACTTTTTGCTAGGGTCGCAAGACTGTTGCAATCATTTTTTGATATCTGAAAAATGTTATGGACGCGATACTGAGATACAAATCCTCTTAAAGACGTTTGAAAAAGTTGTGAATGGTAGTTCAGACATAGTATTAATTTCTGGATTATCCGGTGTCGGAAAAACAAGTATTGTCCATGCTATTCATTCTCCAACCATTCACCAACGCGGTTACTTTATTCAAGGAAAATTCGACCAGCTGAATAGAGATATCCCTTTTAGCGGATTTGTGCAGGCTTTTCGGAGCCTCATGGGACAAATTTTAAATGAAGGTTTATCAAATCGCCAGGAATGGAAGAAAAATATACAATCGGGATTGGGAGAACATGCCCAAGCCATTGTTGAAATTATTCCTGAGTTAGCCTATTTAATTGGGTCACAAGCTCCAGTTCCAGAACTTATTGGAAACGCAGCACAGAATCGCTTTCATCATCTCTTTCAAAAATTCATTCAAATATTTGCTACTCAAAGACATCCCTTAGTTATTTTCTTAGATGATTTACAGTGGATTGACTCTGCTTCTTTAAATCTTTTACAAAGTATTAGCGTGAGTCAACGCAGCTACCTACTTCTTATTGGTGCCTATCGTGAACATGAAGTCTCTTTCAGCCATCCCTTAAAAATATGCTTAAAACAGATTTGTGACGCAGGTATCATCCCGCAAAGTATTTCATTAAATCCATTAGTGCCAGACTACTTAAATCAACTAGTAGTCGATACTCTACGCTGTTCTTCTCATATCGCTTATCCTCTCACACACTTAGTGTTTCAAAAGACTCAGGGCAACCCATTTTTCTTTACACAGTGCCTTCGAGTACTCTACCAAAATCACTGTATTCAATTAGATGCAAATCTGAAACAGTGGCAGTACGACCTTATTAGGGCAGGAGAAATTATTCTTACTGATGATATTTTATACCTCATTGCTCAGCAATTGCAGCATCTACCTAAAGCTACTCAAGACTTACTAAAACTAGCAGCATGTCTAGGCAATCAATTTTCTCTCTCCATTTTAGCGACTATTTTTCAGCAATCTGAAGATAAAACTATAAACGTTTTAGAGCCTTCTATTCAATCAGGTTTTATAATTTATCAACAAGCAAATCAATTCTCTTATATCAAGATACAGACTGAAACAACTAATTCTAAAGCTAACAATAAATATTTAATTGAGTCTGTCACTCCTGCCCCACTCTGCTATAGATTTCTTCATGATCGAGTTCAACAAGCTGCATATAATTTAATTCCACAGAATCAAAGATATTCAAAACATTTGCAAATTGGAAGATTACTGCTTTCACAGTTTTCTGAAGAGCAAAAGAGGAGTAACCTGTTCGATATTGTTAATCAAATAAATCGAGGTGCCTCTCTCATTTCACGGCAATCTGAGCGGGATACTTTAGCTCACCTAAATTTGTGTGCTGCGATGAAAGCCAAACATTCTATAGCTTATCAATCTGCACTGACTTATTCCAAAATGGGAGTTAGTCTTTTAAGAATTGATGCTTGGGAAAGTCAGTATGAAACCAGCTTGAAATTGCATAATTTAGCGGCAGAATCTGCCTTTTTATGTAGTGACTTTGATGCGATCACAGACTATGTTCAGCCTGTATTAACCTATGCTAAAACTTTCCTTGATCAAGTGTCCATCTATGAAACACAAATTCAGTTCCATTCAACTCAAAAAAGGCATCATGAGGCAATCGACCTAGGATTGAAAATCCTGAAGAAATTGGGGTTATGTATAGACAAGAATCCAAGCCGCCTTCAGGTTATCTTAGGGTTAGCTCAGACAAGAATTTTGGTTTATTTTTTTGGTGCCCAGCACAAAGAAATTAAATCTAGTATTTCTCCTACACAAAAAGCAATATTTCAAATTAGCTATTTATTATTTTATCCAGCTTACTTCATCTCAAAATCTTTATTAGCAATTCTTGCTTTTACGGGCGTACAGCAGTCAATTAAAATAGGCCATTCAATGTGGTCAGCTAATGCTTATGCGATATACAGTATTATTTTGTCAGATATTGGTGATTTAAATAAAAGTTATCAAATAGGTCAAGAGTCTCTCAAGCTCTTCGAGCAATTTCCCAATCCTCTCTCAGATACAAAAATTCAATTTGCTGCGGCTATTTTTAGCCAGCCTTGCAAGCAACCTTTAGCCAATAGTATAACACTCTTAAAATCTGGGATAAGATCTGCAATAGAAAGCGGAGATAATCTTTATTTAGGACTATGCTACTTTGGAGAATGTACAATTAGGTATCATTTAGGGGAATCACTAGAAACACTTTTACCTAGATTGGAGCGATATTTTCAAACGGTATCAGCACTCAAAGATGAGTCTAATCAGCTACTATTGCATGTCCCATATCGAGTTTTTAGTAAATTAATAGATCCACAAGACCAAACATACATTTTATTTGGAACCGAGGCCGAGGATAATACAGTAATTCAGCAGCTTTTAGCCAAACAAGATATCGCAGTGCTTCAATCAGTCTATGTATGGAAAGTTTATCTAGCCTTTATCTTCGGAGACATATCAGCAGCATTAGAATTTGTCAAGAACTCTGCAAATTATAAAGCAGGAAATTCAGCATCTTTTGCAATTGTGCCGATGTCTTGTATCGAAAGCATGGTTTGCTTAGCTGCATATCCGCAGTGTTCTCATCATCGCCAAAAAATGTTACTAAAAAGGGTTACAAAAACTCAGAGATATTTAGCTTGGCGAGCAAAAATTTCTCCAAATGGAATTAATTTTTATTGTTCGATTCTCCAAGCAGAACGGCATCGAGTATTTCGGCAATGGCATCAGGCAATTCCATTTTATGACAATGCAATTGAAGTTGCACGGCAGAGAAACTGCGTAAATTCTGAAGCACTTGCGAGTGAATGTGCTGCCCGTTTTTATCTTGAATGGGGTAAAAATCGCACTGCACAAATTTATATGCAATCGGCCTATGACTGTTGGAAACGTTGGGGAGCAATGGCTAAGGTACAAGACCTTGCACAGCGTTATCCTGAATTAATTCAGTAATGTTTGGAGCGTTATTAACATTCTTATCAAATCTTTTTGAATAAGGGTGAGCTTGAAAGGCGGAAAACTTTTTGAGATTCAATTGCTCAATAAGATTTGTGTGTATATCATCTGGTAGAGATGAATGTTAGCTCTTTTTAATCTTTAGAGTGATGTGTCTTAGCGCCTAAATTTGGTGAACTGTTAGGGAGTTCTCAGTTGTTCTCCAAATTTAGAGGGTAGTACAAGTGCATAATATTAATATTGGCTTAAACGATCAGCAGCGAGAAGGTGTGATTACCCTGCTGAATCAAGATTTATCAGACTTATACCTGGTTTTAGTTAAAACCAAAAAATACCATTGGGACGTAGTTGGGCCTCAGTTTCGGACACTGCATCAGCTTTGGGAAGAACAGTACGAGACGCTGACGCTAACCATTGATGCCTGCGCCGAACGGGTACGAATGTTAGGTGGCTATCCCGTCGGCACAATGGAAGGATTTTTGAATCTGGCTTCTATTAAAGAGCATTCTGGCGATATTCCCAACGCAACAGAAATGGTGTCTCGATTGGTCAAAGATCACGAAACCATCATTCGTAACCTACGCAAACATGTCTCACAGTGTGGCGAAACCTTTGAAGATGATGGAACCGCAGATTTTCTAACTGGACTGATGGAGCAGCATGAGGCAATGGCGTGGATGCTTCGCTCTTTCATTGAGGGGGAAGCGGTTCAGTCTGACGGTCATGCACCTAGCCTCAGTAAAAAAGCTGCCGTTGGGGTATAGGGCAGCAACTGTCCTCAGCAGCACCATTATCTTTAAGGAGAATATCTAATGCTAAATCTACTGATAGTTGAAGGCGGCAAAACGCTAGAAGCTGCGTCACAGACGAGTACTCAGTTTGGGTCTGTTCTACTACCCATTGTAATAGTGGTTGGTTTTGCCGCTGCCGTAGGTCTTGGTTCACTGGCGTGGTACAACTCCAAGCGTCCCGCAGGTTGGGAAGACAAGGAACGTCCTGAATTTATCCCCAAAGTAGAAAAATCTGAAACGCCTGGGCTTGGCGACCCTAATGCGTAGATTTACTACGTTTAGTCATACCTTAAAGGAGCTGAGGAATACTCAGCCCCTTCTTTGTGATCGCAAAACCCTAAACCAAAGGCATAAAGTTAAACTTTATCTATCTAAAGAGAGAGGAAATTTGCCCACAGTTGTTTTTAGTACGTCTCTTTAGGTAAATACAAATGAACCATTTAGGAGATATCTGTTGAGAATAAAAAAGATAGATTGAGTATATTCAAAAAACACTTTGAATGTATTGCATTCATCTAGGAGACATTATGAGCATTGAAGACAAGATTAAAGCTGCTGCCAAAAATATTGAAGGCAAACTTCAAGAAGCGGTTGGAGAAGTAACGGGGAATCCTGAAGACAAGGCAGCAGGGAAGGCTAAGCAAGCCGAAGCCGAAGTGCGAAACAGTGTTGAGAATATTAAGGATAAGGCTAAGGAAATCATCAACTAGTTGATGATTAGAAGTTCTCTCTTTACTCAAGCTAAAGAGGTTTGAAGCGTTGAGGCTAAACTTCCTTAGCTTGAGTACATCAAGAAACAGCATTTTTCACTCTACTCACTGCATTTTTTAGTTTTAGGAGACGGTTATGCCAAGGCTTGTTGGAAAACAGTCAAACGGCGGATTACTAACAGGAGTTGTTTTAGTGGCTGCAATTGTTGCTGCGGCTGGAGGCGTTGAGTACTTCGGCTACACCAATTTCGTCCCAGGCTGGGGCAGGGATCAAAAGATGATGAGCCAGTCTTTACAGCCTTTGGCAGCGACTTCTCTTTCTGTTAAAACGCTTCGATATTAGGTCTAAGTTTAATTTCTTATAGTGCATTTAGAGAGTGAAAAGCCATGCTAAAAGGACGAGATATTTTAGATAAACCCGTAGTTGCTTACGACACTGGCGAACGATTTGATAAAGTTAAAGATCTTGTATTTGACCAAAACAGCAATCAGCTTATAGGACTTTTGCTTGAAGAGCCAGGCTGGTTTAGCAGCGCTAAAGTGATTCTGCTAAAAGACGTTAAAGCGATCGGGCCTAATGCCGTTATTGTCCCCTCCAAAGAGTGCGTCATTAACGCTAATGAGATTACGGTCATTGAACAAATCTTGAAGCATAATAATATTCTCAAAGGTACCCGAATCATGACCACAGACGGTCGTGATCTTGGAACGATGGTTGACCTGTACTTTGATGAACGAACGGGATCAGTTGAAGGCTACGAAGTTTCGGGTGGGCTATTTGCAGATGCTTACTCCGGCCGTTCTTTTGTCCCTGCCATTCAAACCCTCAAAATTGGGGAAGATGTTGCCTTTGTGCCGTCCCAAACTGCTGACTACATGGAAGAGCAGGTTGGCGGTATTAGGGGTGCAGTGCAAAGCGCCAGTGCAAAGGTTCAAGATACTGCTCTATCTACAGGGGATAAGCTCCAAGAGTTAGGGCAGGCTACGGGCGATAAACTTCAGGAAATTAAGGTCACGGCTACTGAAAAGGCGCAGCTAGCTGCTGAGGTAACGGGAGAAAAACTTCAGGAATTTAAGATCGTTGCCAGTGAAAAAGCCCAGGCTGCTTCTGAAGTTGCTGGCGAGAAGCTAGAAGAATTTAAGGCTGCTGCAACTGAAAAAACTCAAATCGCTGCGGATGCAACCAGCCGAAAGGTTGATGAACTTGCACGCAGCGCCACTGCCTCAGTCACCAATGTCATTGTTGCTCCTTCCGAGCAAAAAGCCTTTGCCTTAGGCAAAATTGCTCAAGAATCGGTTGAAGCTTCTAATGGTTCTTTTTTATTGCTCAAGGGCGAACTGATTACACCTAATATTCTTGAGAGTGCAGAATCTCTCGGTGTCTTAGATGCGGTGTACCGAGCGGCGGGCGGAAGCATTACTGAAAAAATGGGCGATCGCATCAATAGTACTGTTGCCATCCTAGGCATTGATCAGGCTCTGGGCAGACGGGTGCAGCAAGTGGTTCGCACTGACAGTGGACTCATCATTGCGGCACCAGGTCAAATTGTCACCGAAATGGTGATCGAACGTGCCAAGACCTATCACAAAGAGCAGGCTATTCTCAATGCCGTTGGTCTGTCTAAGAGTGATGCCGTCCGCGATCGCACCCAGCAGTTAGCTAATGTGACAGGGTCACGGCTCAAAGCAACCACCCAATCCACGGGTGAGCAGCTCCAGTCGAATGCTAAGAGCCTATGGGTTCAGGTCAAAGAAACCGCCAACGAACTACAGGGTCGCAGTGCTGAAGCCATCGAAGATCAGCGCATCAAAGGTGCCTTAGGTAGACCTGTAACGCGGGTCATTCTAGATCAGGTTGACAACGTCATTCTGAATGTAGGTGAGCTGATTACCCATCAGGCCATCAGCAGCGCTCGACAGTCTGATGTGCTTGATCTGCTGCTCAACTCGGTCTATACCGAAACGCCAAAACTTTCTTTACAAGATTTACGCGCACCTCAAGCAGGCCAAGCTGCCCTTGTACAGAAATAGTCGTTTGAAAAACGACTTATCAAGTTCACTTAAAGTTTTTAAATTGAAGAGGAACAAACCCATGCAAGATTCTACAAACACCCCTACAGATGGCACTGAAACATCTGCCGCTGTAGATACCTACGATCTCCATATCGTTCCGGCCGAAACCGCAGCGCGTAAGGCGCGAGAAGGTGAACACTACAAGCAGCTTCCCGACGAGCAGGTGGATGAAGAAAGTATTGATACAACGGGCGGATTTACGGTGGATAAAGAAGGCCTAGCCAACAATTACGCCGTCGAGCCTGAAATGTATGTTGAAGTTCCAGGCGATCTAAAATCACCCAAAAATCCTTCAAAGGCTCCGTAAGCAATTTCTAGAGCATGTTCTACTGTTCGCAATTTAGAGGAGTTTAAGCTACAAAAATGTCCTACGGTAAAGATAAAGACCGTCTTGATGCACAAAGAGCTGCGGCTCAAAATGAAAGTGCTAGACGTGAAGATAATGCTGCCTTAAGCGGAATGACGATCGGTATTTTGTTAGCGCTTACGGTGGCTGTTCTTGCGGGCACTTTTTTATACCTGAGTCGCCGTGACGAGTCGGCTCCGGTTGTCACTCCTGCCATTAGCCCTACCGCTGCGCCGAGTTCGGCCCCCGCTGAAAAGCAAACGATTATTCGTGAGGAGAAAACGCGTGAGCTAGTGCCGGTTCCGGTTCCGGTTCCACAGACAACGGCACCACAGCCAAATATTAATATCACAATACCCAGCGCGCCCTCTTCTTCTGTAGCGCCCTCTAGCTCCAGCGGTACAGAAGGCAGTTCTAAAGCAGGCAATCCAGCATCTGCTAGTCCAGAATCATCTCCGTCTTTATCTCCTTCTCCTACGCCTTAGGCATCAAAGTCAGAAAATCGCCTGATATTTGTAAAATATCAGGCGATTTTGTGATGATTTCGGAGGCTATATTTTTGCTAAGGATTGTGGGTTAAATAACACCCAAAACTTTGGAAGGGCAGGTTGTGGCGAAACGCTCTGGTAGGATACTACACAGCTTTGGATAAACCTGCCCCTACCTTCAAACCTATTTAATTCATGATCCTAAATGCTAGATGAATGGAGTGAGAGTGTCTGAACAGCGACGGGAGGATTAACTTCGGTAAACGCCCACTGTTGATAATCTAAGACCAATTGGTGGACTAGGCGCTGCTTTACGGTCATTAAAATGCTTTTGAGTAGTCCATTTCCCGTCGCTTCTACAATGGCCTTTGGTGTCATCCACAGCACGGGTGGAATATCGACCTGAACTTCAAGGTCAGCTTGCCCTTCTAAATAGGTGTGACCCGCCTTCGATTGAGGAGACAACACCCCTTTTAGCGCTAATCGAAATCGCTGATTTACAAAGTCAATACCGCGTAGCTCACAAGTGTTGGATGTTAAGAAGACGGTGCCATCAGGCTTAGGCTGTAGCTGAATATCGACTGTAGGCTGGAGGTTAAACATCAAAAACTGCCGAGGCTTAAGCTTGAGCCGATAGCAATGCTCATTCAGCGTCTCAATTTGGCTTGGATCTGTCAAAGCCTGCACCAACCGTTGAGGCTGCCGCAGGTAGTGCTGAATGGGCACAGCGGCAGTCGGCACTAAGATTGAAACGGATTGGGAGGCTGTGAAAGTTGCGCGCATAAATGGGCATACTAATAAGCTATGCTTTTGATTCTAACCTTCTCCGGCAAAATGTTCGGGCAGAAGACAAGTTTTTCTAGATAACGCCAAAATACGCCCATGACCTTTACGATTGCTCATCTTGGGCCAGCAGGGACTTACACTGAACAGGCAGCCTTGGCCTATGCTCAGTGGTGGTCAGAAAAAATGCAGCAGCTTGCCCCCACGCCCGTTCCCTTTCCGAGCATTGATCAAACCCTACACGCAGTTGCTCAAGGTCGAACGGACGGGGCGGTCGTCCCAGTCGAAAATTCGATTGAAGGCAGTGTAACGACGACTTTAGATACCCTTTGGCAGCTAGATACCCTCCAAATTCGTCAGGCTCTTGTGCTGCCCATTGCCCATGTTTTGGTTGCTCAGTCCACGCAGTTAAGCACAATTCAAACGGTTTATTCTCACCCTCAGGCGCTGGGGCAATGTCAGCAGTGGCTGCATCAGAACCTACCCGATGCCCAGCTTATTTCTACTCACTCCACGACGGAAGCTTTGAAGTATGTGGAGATGGATTCGTCCGTGGCGGCGATCGCCTCCGAACGAGCAGCCCACCTTTACAAATTGCCTATTTTTGCCACAGCCATTCAAGACTACGCAGATAACTGCACACGCTTTTTAGTGGTTAGTCAACCCCAGTCTACGCTCAACATTCCTGCAATTGAAGGTGCGCCGATTTATACTTCGCTGGCGTTTAGCCTGCCCCAAAATTCACCCGGGGCACTGGTCACACAGCTCCAGATCTTTGCAGCGCGCAATATTAACCTTAGTCGGATTGAGTCACGCCCTACCAAGCGCTCTTTGGGAGAGTACGTCTTTTTTATTGATGCCGAAGCCGAGTTAGAAACAGAGTCTATGCAGTCTGCGGTTGGCCTACTGCGTCATGATGCCGAACGGCTGAAAATTCTGGGCAGCTACAGCACCGTCCAAATTGTATCGACTGTCGATAGCCCTAAGCCCTAATCCTCCAAATTGTCTTCTGAATCGCCTAAAGTATCTTTGAGAACGGTACGCGCTGCTAAATGATTGCGTGTAGAAGTTAAAATTTCTACCTCACGCTCCAGTCGTTCTGCGGCATCCTGCATTTCTAACAGTGCCTGCTGCTCTAAAGCAACCCCATGAAAATTACTGGCAACCCAGTAAGATAGCTCCGTGGGCAGATTGGGCACATCATCTGGCAAAGAAATTTCTTGCTCTGTCAACTTCGCCGAGAGCTGCACTACATCACGCAGCAAACGTTGCACGTCTTTGGCAAGGGATCGCAAATCTTTCGGCTGCGGCAGATCTTCAATCCACTCTACCAGCCCAACCCGATAGGGTTTTTCACGGGTGTAGTCCAATACTCTAAATCGCTGTTGCCCCAGACAAACCACCATGAGACGGTCATCGGGCATTCGCTCAAATTTAACAATCTCGGCACAGCATCCGATGTTGGTGGCTTTTCCTTGGATCGGATCCCACATCAACACCCCAAAACGGCGATCGCTATCCAAAATTGTATTCATCATGATTCGGTAGCGAAATTCAAAGATGTGCAGCGGCAGGGGACGACCTGGGAATAGGACTACCTCTGGCAGCGGAAAAATGGGCAGTTCTCGAACGGCGATAGAAGATGAAAAAGCCATGCTGGAAGCTCTATTTGTGAATCCGTAGGAGTGTATTCTCCTTTACTCTAGCCCATCTTTTGAGGACACGGGGATGAGAATGAGTAAAAATGCTTGGCCTTTAGGTTTTTGAGGGATCAGGATTCTCAAAACAACCGCTCAGAGCGGTTTAAGGTTCTGAGCGGTTCTTCAAGTAAACAAATCTGAGTTGCACTAAACGAGACTAAAGTTTTACTTCAATATCAACCCCAGCAGGTAGATCCAGCTTCATTAGCGCGTCAATGGTTTTAGGAGAGGGCTGGTAAATATCAATGATGCGGCGATGGGTACGGGTTTCAAAATGCTCTCGGGAATCCTTATCGACGTGGGGCGATCGCAGCACGCAATAAATGCGGCGGCGAGTCGGTAAAGGAATAGGGCCAACAGGCGTGGCTTCAGTGCGCTTGGCGGTTTCTACAATTTTTTCGCAGGATGCATCTAGCAGACGATGATCAAAGGCTTTTAGACGGATTCGGATCTTCTGCTGTTGCAAAGTTGACGTTGACATATCACCAATTCTCTTTTGATTTTCAAGGTTCAGATTGGAGTGCTGCGAGGATGTTTAAATACCCTCGCAGCACCTTTTAATATCGCTTAGCTGTACAGATTAACCTGTCCCAACTATTTGATAATTTTGGAGACAACACCTGCACCAATAGTGCGACCACCTTCGCGAATTGCAAAGCGCATCCCTTGCTCAATTGCGATGGGGTTGATGAGCTGAACGGTCATTTTGATGCGATCGCCCGGCATAATCATTTCAGCTTCGCTACCGTCATCGGCAGTAAAGGTGCTGATGGTTCCGGTTACGTCTGTGGTTCGCACATAGAACTGAGGACGGTAGCCAGGAAAGAAAGGAGTGTGACGACCACCCTCTTCCTTCTTGAGCACATAGACCTCAGATTCAAACTCAGTATGAGGTTTAATCGAACCAGGCTTAGCAATCACCATGCCGCGTTCGATATCTTCCTTCTGAATCCCTCGAAGCAAGATGCCAGCATTATCGCCAGCCATTCCTTCATCCAGAGACTTTTTGAACATTTCAATCCCGGTTACAACACTCTTACGGGTGTCGCGGATTCCGACGATTTCAACGTCATCTTGAACCTTCACTTTGCCACGCTCAATCCGACCCGTTGCAACGGTACCCCGACCTGTGATCGAGAACACGTCTTCAATCGCCATCAGGAAAGGTTTGTCGATATCGCGCTCAGGCGTGGGCACATAAGCATCCACTTCTTGCATGAGTTTGTAGATTTTATCAACCCACTCATCTTCGCCTTCTTTGATCTTGCCGTTGGCAGTCAGTGCCTCAACGGCCTTCAGCGCAGAACCTGCAACGATAGGAATATCATCACCAGGGAAATCATAGCTGGTGAGCAGATCGCGAATTTCTAGTTCGACAAGCTCAAGCAGTTCCGCATCGTCGACTTGGTCTTCTTTGTTCATGAACACAACAAGACTAGGAACGCCAACCTGCTTTGCCAGCAGAATGTGTTCACGGGTTTGGGGCATGGGACCATCTGCCGCAGACACCACTAAGATGCCTCCATCCATTTGAGCCGCGCCAGTGATCATGTTTTTGACATAGTCAGCGTGCCCAGGACAGTCCACGTGAGCATAGTGACGGTTTGCCGTTTCATACTCAACGTGAGCCGTATTAATCGTAATCCCACGCGCTTTCTCTTCAGGAGCCGCGTCAATTTCGTCATACTTTCTGGCCTGAGCCTGACCAATTGCCGCCAGAGACATAGTGATCGCTGCGGTCAGGGTCGTTTTACCGTGGTCAACGTGACCAATGGTTCCAATGTTGACGTGGGGTTTATTTCGTTCAAATTTAGCGCGTGCCATGATGACTCAACTATTCCTCTTCGATGATTATGCGTTCCCTTTGTTCTTCGCGATGATGGCTTCAGCGACACTCCGAGGAATTTCCTCGTAGCGACTAAACTCCATCGAGAATATGCCGCGACCCTGGGTCATAGACCGGATATCTGTAGCATATCCAAACATGGTGGCTAAGGGTACCTTTGAAGTAATCTTCGCCAGCCCTTGGTCAACGGTTTGGCCTTCAATATGGCCTCGCCGCGAGATCAGATCGCCCATGACGCCACCGAGAAAGTCTTCGGGCACCTCGACCCCAACCTTCATCATCGGCTCCAGCAGCACTGGAGATGCATTCATGACTGCTTCTTTGATTGCCATAGATCCTGCGATCTTAAAGGCCATCTCAGAAGAGTCTACATCGTGGTAAGAACCATCCACCATGGTTGCCTTGACATCAATCAAGGGGTAGCCCGCAAGAATACCAGACTCGCAGGCTTCTTTCATACCCTGAGC
>JBGSVR010000333.1:0-6534 GCA_041752855.1 Thermosynechococcaceae cyanobacterium | reverse complement strand
CCCGCCTTCGCTTCCGGTGGGTGGCATTACAATCAGTTCTCCATTTGAAGTACGTTCGAGCCGCAACTCAGGGTTAGTCCTTGACAGTTCCCAGAACTGGTCGTCTGTGATGGTAAAGCTTTGCGGTAAATAAATAGGAGGAGAACTAACCATAGACTGGCTCTCAATGCGCTGTTTATAGTATCGCTGTATGTTGTCTAATACGCCATTTAGAGTGGGGGCGATAGGTACTCTTTCAGAGCAGTAACGCACTAAGAATCCACCAATGTCTAGCGCTACAGCACTTATAGACAAATAGATTATGCCCCTTTACAGCTTACATGCGTGAAAGGGCTGCGATTTTGGCACGTTTGTCCGCCTGTAGTCCTGATAGTTCGTCTAAGGTCAGCCATTTTTCTTTCACTAACCTAGCAAAAACAAAGATAAAAGCTGAATAGCTATCTTCGTACTTTCCGTCAATTTCATGCCTTCTTGCGCTCAAAAAGTCGTGGAGCATCCAGATATCCTGAATTTCTGTGACCTCGCCTACTTTGTCACGAATTTCACTTACTAAAGTCTTAGTCTCTCGGCTATAAGCCTGCTTAAAAGCGTTTTGAGCAACTTGCTTTTCGACCTCAGACCAATCTGTCTCAATTCCTTGCATTGTCTAGCCTAGCTTCTTAATGTGATTTTTTATAGTTTGGGTTTTGTGTTTAAGACTTGCCGACCCTGTTTATGTCATCAAGGGAGAGCAGGAGCAAATTGAAATTGCCCCTACTCTCGCTTCAAAAGCCTGTTCTACTAGCGAGCGAAATTCAATAGCTCTTTAGGAGAAGCTAAAAGGTCAATCGCAACAAAGAAAATTTTGCCGTCAGGATTGAGTAAAAATCGCCATGCCATATTCATGCCGACACCCGCGCCAAACCAAGGCGTTTGGACTTTGCCCGTAACTTTAATCTGATTGAATCCATCATCTGTGGGTTCAGCGACTCCGCGCTCAGGTAAGAGCTTCAGGTTTTGGCAATCTTCTCTGAGATATCTCAGAACATTGTCACGCCCTACAATAGGTCGTTGGAACGGAGGCTGTAGCGCACCGTCAGCGGCAAATAGATCAATGACCGCATCAAAGTCATTGGCATTCATGTTGTTGATGTAGCTAAGCACAGTCTCGTTTGTAACGCCTTCAATCGAAACTGAGGTGCGTGTAGCAGGCGCAACCGGAATGGCGATGGGTTCAGACACTCTGGTAAAGGTGCCCATCTTAGCGGTGTCGTAGCCCATATCAACAACCGAATTGCGTAGAACGGTAATCTGCTGACCGGGTTCTAGCCCTCGGATTGCCTGTAGCACTGCTGCTGCGTTGGCAGACAGCTTGTAGCTTTCGGGGATGGGGGCAACGGTACCCTGCTCCATCCACTGTCCAAGCTGGTACCAAAATCCAAGCTTAATATTGACGCTCCAAGATGCATAGGCACGACAAATGGGCGTATCAGCCCGATTTGCAAGGTCACACATGACCTTTGTTTGCTCAGCAAACGACATGGCTTTAATTTCTTCCATCGTTCGTTCAGCCAAGATCATGTTTGCTGCGCCAGGGGCAGCTATGGTGATGGTTGTTCCCATCTCGGTGTAGGCAAACCAAATTAAAGCAAGCTGGTCTTCATCGCTGAGTTGAATAAAGCGAGCGATTGTGGCTGGAACGGCATCAGCGGCTAAGGTTCCTGGAAAGATGCCGCGTGCAGAGTCAATTGTAAATGGCATAGGCTTTAATCCCCAACTTTATAGGACGAAAAACTGATGTTGCTTTGACTTCAGGAATAAAAACTCCTGTGATCTCAAATTATGACGTAGTGCTACACTTGTCAAGTTTTGTAAACATTACTCATATTACGTGAGTGAAAGGTGCATTTCAGCGCTATGCAGGGAATTTACGCGATTGCGCTTTTGAATCGAAGCCTTCATCTTGAGGTTTAAGGTTAAGGAACGGGACTGCGCCAGAATTAACATTGGGTAACTGACCATTCCATTTCTCGATCGCCAATCGCTGATTATCTAGCTCTTGCTTGCGGAGAATATTCGGGTCGAGAGACTGCTGAAGCAATCGTTGAGCTTCGGCTTCTCCTGTGGCTTGGTTAATGCGACCCTGTGCCTCTTGCTCTGCTTTTTGGGCAATATAGACCGCTCGCTGAGATTCTTGTTCGGCTACCTGCTTGCTTTCAACGGCCTGGGCAAACTCAATCGAAAACTGGATATCTACTACGCTGGTGTCGTAGACCTCAATACCGTATTTGTTGAGGCGATCGCCCAAAATCTTGTCGAAGCTGTCCTTGAGTTCCGGTCGCTTGACGATCGATTCTTCTGCCGTAAACTGTGCAACTGCTGTTTTGAACGCCTCTTGGGTTTGGGGTGCCACAATACGCTCGACGATCTCGCTGAGGTTGCCCTGCTGCTGAAAGGTGCGAGCCACAATATCTGGCTTGAGAGCAAAGTTAACGGCAAACACCGCCTTTAAGTCCTGAAGATCTTTTGTAGATCCCTTAGCGGGTACCTCATGCTTTTGCACTTTTACGTCAAGGAGGGTGACGCGATCTCGCACGGGTACCACCACATGAATCCCTTCAGACAGCGGCGTAAGCTCTACTGCGCCAAAATGAGTAATCACGCCGCGCTCCCCTGGACCAATGAGCACAATGGGGTTAAAAAACAGGACGAGAAGCAGAATGAGGGTGGTGGCGATCGCCAGTTTTGAGGAGCTATTCATGGTAAACCTAAGGGGTTAAAAGCGGCGTTGAGTGACGAAACTCCACCTATAAGCATAACCACTCCAAGTTTTTTGTAAGGGTTTTTACAAGTCAGTGCCTAAAGACTGCCTCATTATTTTTACCCGCTACCCCCAGCCGAGTCAGGTCAAAACCCGTCTTATTCCGGCGTTAGGTGCAGCGGGGGCAGCCGCGCTTCATCAACGGATGGCTGAGCATACGCTGGCGCAGGCTAGGGCGCTAAGACAGATGAGGGCGCTCTCGATTGAAGTTTGGTTTACGGGCAACAGCACCTTAACTCAAATGCAGGAATGGCTCGGCACCGATGTGGAATATTATGTTCAGCCTGAAGGCGATTTGGGCGATCGCATGGTCTCTGCGTTCAAGTCTGTGTTCAGCAAAGGCTACACATCTGCGCTCATAGTAGGGACTGATTGCCCAGACTTAAACACTACGCTGCTGGCGCAAGGCTTTAGCGCCCTAGCGCAACATGAGTTGGTGCTTGGCCCTGCGATCGATGGCGGCTATTACCTGATGGGGCTACGGCGCTTGGTTCCTGAACTGTTTGTAGACATTGCCTGGAGTACGGGAGAGGTATTAGAAAAGACCTTGGCGATCGCCCAACAGCTCAAATTAACCCCCTTTCTTTTACCTCATTTAACTGATATTGATGTGCCACAGGATTTAGAACACCCGTTTGTTAAAGCACAGCGGTGGTGACTTTTATTATCACAACCGTAAGGAGATGGCAGGGGCGTTTCTGATTATGTTGAGGCAGTGACCTGTACAAGTTTTGTTCAGCTATGGTTCCGGCAGATTCTCGCCGTTAGATTTTAGAGCAGGATCGCCAGCTAAGATAAAGACGTTGTTGGTATGTTCGTCAAACTATGCAAGAGCGGGCAGCCTGGTTAGCTTGGGCACAAATTTCTGGCATTGGCCCCGTTTCGCTACAGCGGCTGCAAGAGCGATTCGGGAGCTTAGCAAAGGCATGGACTGCACCCCTAGACGAACTGGGAACCGTGAGCGGCATTGGGCCAATTGTGCTGAAGGCGATCGCCACCCAACGCCCCCAGATTGACCCCGAAGCCTTTCTTGCTAAGCATCTGCAAACCAACCCCACCTTCTGGACTCCGGCAGACCCAGACTATCCGCGTCTACTTAAAGAAATTCCTGACCCGCCTGCGGTACTGTACTACCGAGGGAATGCTGCCTTACTCGATGCCCAAGGTTATAACCCCGTCGTGGGCATTGTCGGCACCCGTGACCCTTCTGATTACGCGCAGCGCTGGACGCGCAAACTAGCGATTGTGCTGGCTAAGAACGAGATTACGGTTATTTCTGGCATGGCAGAAGGCGTTGATACCCAAGCGCACTTAGGCTGTCTAGAAGCGAACGGTCAAACGATCGCCGTACTGGGCACCGGAACAGACATTGCCTACCCACCTCGCAATCAAGGGCTACATCAACAAATCCTGGCGCGAGGGTTGGTGATCAGTGAGTATCCCGCCGGAACCCAGCCCAATCGATCCCACTTTCCGCGCCGCAACCGCATCATTGCGGCATTGAGTCGCGCCACCTTGGTCATGGAAGCACCTCAGCGATCAGGAGCATTGATTACGGCCTATATGGCAAATGATTACGGTCGAGATGTATATGTGCTGCCTGGAACGCTAGACAATCCTCGTGCAGCAGGCTGTCTGGGACTAATGACCAGAGGCGCTCAGTTGATTTTAGGCGAAGGGCATCTTCTCGAACTATTAGGGAAAATCCCTACCCTTGACCCCATCGTGACCCAACGGACTACACCCGTTGCGACGCCTAAAGTTTCTGCACCTGCCCTCAGTGCAGAACTCCAAAAAGTTTGGGTATTGGTGCAGTCCCGTTATGAAGGGTCAGGGCAAACCGCACTGTCTTTTGACCAGTTGGTACAGGATTCTGCTCAGCCTGCTAATGAGGTTTCTAGTGCGCTGCTTCAGCTTGAGCTACTGGGTTTGGTGACGCAGTTGCCAGGGATGCGCTATGCGGTGGTGATGTAGTTTTCTCTACAAGTTAATCTTTGGCAGGCAGGGGCGATCGCACCATTAAATAAAGGCAAGGCCCCACGAGCGGCACAATCGGTACAAAGCGCAGCAGATTTGCAGAGTCCATCCCACGACGCGCCATATCGTCTGGCACGAGGGTGGGGAACAATACGCTCAGCATTAAAAAGTCTAGGCTCATGACGTGAATAAAACGACTGGTGTACCACTGCCGCACAAAGTCAGACCAGTTGCCTTGGGTGAAACCGAACCATAGGCAAGCGGCTGAGCCAAGCAGGGCGATCGCCCCAATCCAGCGAGAGTCCCAAATCCGTAATCCCCACGTTTTTTGCCCAGACCAGTCGGCGTGAGGGGTTCTGAGGGCAAGGTACGGCAGAATTGAAAATGCACCGACTGCCATTGATGCGATGGCAAAAGGCCAAGCGCGGAGGGGTTGGCGATCACCATCAGCAAAAAGTACGCCAAAGTACAGCAGAGGCCAAATGCCCATGATGTTAAATAGCGCGATCACCCAAGCATTAATGCCAGCCCACTGACCCGTCGAGAGATTTTGAATGAGTGTAAACGTCTCAGGTCGATCGGGGGGTGCAAATAAAAAGGCATAGCTGAGAAAGCCCAGCCACAGCAAGCCTAGAAAAATTTTGGAAACCATGCCAGAAACTCCGCTTTAGAAACAAGTCTAGGATTGAGAGGGTTAAGTCACTGACGATTCAATCTCATCTATTTTTGAGGACCGGGATCAAGCATAGACGTAGTAACGATGCGAAAGCAGCCTTATTGCTACGTCAGGAGATGCCGACTGCAATAGAACGGGATCATGCTTTTGTATTTAAAAATACAGTGACTGCTCTTCTGATTAGAGTAATTTTCCTTTAGAAAAAGTGATTTAGAGATAATCCTTCTCTAGCTCAATAAAGTAGATACTGCTCTTATATTTTGAATGATTAAGAGAAAATTTATTTGCTTTTGACCTAGATTTCGCTTTTAACCTGCTGCAAAGATCTAGCTGCATTAACGAGGTGTAAGAGCTTAGCTCATCGCTGCGACCTATCAGCGGTGAGCTAGATAAGATCTCCTAACCCCTATGAGTTTAGGTTGATATTTTGGTGTGTACCTGTGAGGCGTTTGACCATGCGAAATATGTTTTGTAGGCGGCTATTGCCACTATACTTATGGGCTGGATTGCTTTCACCGATAGCAGTGCAGGCCGCTGAGCCAGTTTCGTCTCAAGATAATTCCTCAGTAAGTATTTCTGAGGCGACTGAAGTTATTCAAGCTGTTAAAACCCAAGAGAAGTCAGTCGGGCAGGTTACGTCCGTTTCTCAACTGTCAGATGTGCAGCCGACGGACTGGGCTTTTCAGGCACTCCAGTCTTTGGTTGAGCGCTACGGCTGCATTGCAGGGTACCCAGATGGCACCTTTAAGGGGAATAGAGCCGCAACCCGCTATGAATTAGCAGCGGCACTCAATGCCTGCCTCGATCAGATTAGCGATCGCTTTGCCAGTAAAGAAGATCTTGCCACGGTCAAGGCTCTCCAAGAAGAATTCACAACCGAACTCGCCACCCTCAAAGGCCGTGTGGATGGCTTGGAAGCTAGAACCAAAACCCTAGAGGCTCAACAGTTCTCAACCACGACTAAGCTGAGTGGAATTGCCGTATTTTCAGCCGCCTATGGTGACACCATCGGTTCTAAAAGCTATATCGATCCGGAAAGCAATGCAGTCAGCCTGAAGGATGCCAGAGCCACGGCGATCGC
>JBGSVR010000332.1:0-4856 GCA_041752855.1 Thermosynechococcaceae cyanobacterium | reverse complement strand
CAACAAATCTCACGAGACGGGGAATTAGGCCGTCGCTTTGCGGATCAACTGGTTAAAGTCTGGCTAAATGAAGGTGAATCAATCTGGCTATTGCTCCATGTCGAAGTTCAGAGCCAGTATGAAGCAATTTTTTCAGAACGGATGTTCAGCTATGGGTTGAGAATCTTTGACCGTTTTCGAGTGTTCCCAGTTTGTTTAGCCATTCTCTGCGATGATAGCCGTACTTGGCGACCCCATGATTTCAATATTGATTACCCTGATACAAGACTGAATTTTGAGTTTGGGATGGTTAAGCTCTTAGATTTGCGCGATCGCTGGGCTGAATTAGAAGCGTCTCAAAACCCCTTTGCGACAGTCACGATGGCTCATCTTAAGACCTTAGATACTCGACCTGATGAGAATCAGCGCAAAGTTTGGAAGCTGAGCTTAATCCGAGCGCTCTATGACAAAGGATATGAGCGCCAGGACATTCTAAATCTCTACCGATTTGTTGACTGGGCTATGATTCTAACAGAGGAACTTGAACAGGAATGTTGGTCAGAACTCACAGCATTTGAGGAGGAACGCAAAGTGACTTATGTAACCACAGGGGAAAGAATTGGGTTTGAGCGCGGCAAATCAGAAGGCGTTCAAGAGGGTGAACAGCGCGGCAGAACCGAAGAAGCGCGATCGCTCGTCCTCCGCCAACTCGCGCGTCGCGTCGGCATTCTCCCCGCTGGCGTTGAAGCCCAAGTCCAGGCGCTAGCATTGCCACAGCTTGAGGCTTTGGGTGAGGCGCTGCTGGATTTTGCAGCGTTGGATGACTTGGTAGGGTGGTTGCGGGGGAATGAGTGAGTGACAGACTCTCAGAGGCATAACGAACGAGACAGCTTAATCTGAGGTATCTCATGACACAAGTTCTAGATAAGCCACCCCGCACAACAAAATATACTGGTTCCAAGTTTTATCTTCTTGCGATATCCGAGGTAAGAACCCTCTACTGGGAAGGGCTAGATTGGGGAAATTCTAAAGAGACAGCCAAAGTTTTTCCAACTTTTGAAGCAGCAGAAAAGGAAAAACCGAAGGCGGTTGAGAAAGCGCCTTCAGGGTTAACAGTCATTATTTCTCCTGAAGCTTGACTCAACGAGTTCATTGCGTCAATTAATCTGTTCTACGCTATCGTCCTCTGCCTGAATTTCATCAGCGCGTTTCTTCACCGCCTTAAACAGATCAACTTCGCTTAGTTGCACATCAAACAGGATAGGGACACCTTCTTCATCCAGACAGATTTTGGAAGTGTCTGGATTATAAAGGTAGAGAATCAGTTCCTTAACGATTGCTTTCGTCAGAGGGGATCCTTCTTGCTGATTCTCAGCCTGCGTTTTAATTCGAGCAGCAATGATTCCGTGTGTAAATTCCTCGAATTCACCTGAATTTATCTGAATGGCTTGCCTTAATCGCACAATATCGCCACGTCGCATTATTAATTTCCCCTGCTTGGATAAAGCTGTCTTCAAAATAAAGCTCTAATGTTCAGTTCAGAATCCTTATCGAACAAATCCGATTCGCTATGTAAAGCGTAAATCCGATACTGTTTGAGCATCTTCATTTAACCAGATCGCTTTACCGCTGAGCTAAATACCCTATGTTAGGCAGGGAGGGGTAAAGTCACAATCCATGTCACAGCGTTTTCAGGGAACTGAAGCATCTATTAGTCAAGCCGCGATTGCCTTTTCTCAAACCGAAAAAGAACGGATCTCGAAGTCTGGGGATTTAGAACAATGGTTGCGGGAGCAGAACTGAGGCTGAGGCGATCACTTATTCTGCGCCAACTAACCCGCAGGCTTAGACTGAGCGCCCTCCCGCCAAGCGTTGAGGCTCAAATCCATGCACTAGATTTACAGCAACTTGAGGCATTGAGTGAGGCACTGCTCGATTTTGCTAAGTTGGTTGATTTGACCGCTTGGCTACGGGTGAATGGCTGAAGAGAAGGCGATCGCATGGGCAGGGTTGACGGTGGCTTGGGCGTACTCTGGGTGCGGGGCTTTCGCACTCCAAACAATTAAAACAACTGCTTGACCTTAAAGAAATTGAGCTTAGCAGTGGTACGGTTGACTCATCGAAGAAAAAAGCCGCTTAACCCTTGATATAGCGAAATCTTAGCCTTTTCCTTTCAAAAGTTTGGAGTAAGTCCAATGACTATTTCAAGATGGTTCAACAGTATAGTCCAGAGAATCACGGCGGATTCAGTTAGTTGTGGAACATTGGCGCTTTGGGCCACGGCGATGGGGTTCCTCATTGTCATGATGCAGATCTTTTCCAGCGCAAAGGCATTGTAGTAGCTCTTATTGCCCAAATTATCTAGTTCTATTGGAGACTTAATCATGCAACATGAATGCGAGAATTGTGGATATAACTATGACCCAGATATGGGTGATTCAGAGGGTGATATTGAACCAGGCACACCCTTTGAAGAGATTCCTGAAGGTTGGGTTTGTCCCGTATGCGGTGCTGCTAAAAGTCAGTTTAAGCCATCCGAGTCATGAAAGATGTCTCTGATGGCTAATTTTGTACATCCCGATAAAAACGTAAAATTAGTGCCAATTTTGGTAAAGCAGTATTTCCCTCTGAAAAGACTTCAGCGAAATTGCTCGGTAAATTCTTTCTCAGAGATCGCCTAACCAATCACTTGAACGGATGCCTTAGTCCTGACAGATGTGTAGATCCTACTTCAGAACGGCGATCGCCTTCAGCTTCCACAGTGCATAAGCAGATTGATGGAACGAGAACTGCTGTCGTTGAGCGGGGATGATGTGAGGTCTAGCTTTGATAGAGTGGCGATCTCTGGAGCTAGAAACAATAGTCGGTTTTCGATTTTCGATGAAGTTTTCTCCGACAACAGATTTGTGTCGCTCTTTTACGGCAGGATAAGCAGAACCCGTCTATTCTCAAAGATGCTAAACCGCCTCACAGAGCATAATCAGACCATTCTCATTGCTGATGATGAAGCCAATGTCCGCCAAATCTTAGAAACCCGATTGAAACTGAAGGGCTATACCGTTTTAACCGCTGCTAATGGTCAAGAAGCCCTAGACACCTGTGATGCACAAGTGCCTGACCTGCTGGTCTTAGACATCATGATGCCCAAGCTTGACGGTTATGCCGTTTGCAAGACCTTAAGAGAGAAGTCGGAGATTCCGATCATCATGCTGACGGCACTCAGTGATGTCTCAAGAAGAGTAAAGGGTTTAGAAATGGGGGCTGACGACTATATGGTTAAGCCCTTTTCACCTAAAGAGCTAGAGGCTCGGATTGATTGCATTCTCAGACGAGTTAGACGCCCTACGAAGAATGGGGCATCAACGCCTGGGATAATTGAAGCTGGATGCCTGAGCGTTGATATGAACAAGCGTCAAGTTCATAAAGCCAAGGAGCGAATTCGCATAACAGGTCTGGAATTTAGCTTATTGGAGCTTTTAATAAGCCGCTCTGGAGAAGTGATTTCCCGACATGAAATTTTCAAACAGGTCTGGGGTTTTGAAACACAGCTCTCAAATGGACTAATCGACAAAAGAGTGATCGACGTTCATATATCTCGTTTACGGCTCAAAATTGAAGCGGATCCGACCAATCCAGAATTCATTTTGACCATCCGAGGTGATGGCTATCAATTCCAGCGCATTGAAGGACAGGTCTAATAACAAAACCACTACCATCATTGAATCTGCCGACTCACTTGCCCCTATGAATGATCAATCTCAGCACTTCTATCAGGCGATCGCCATCATTCAAGGCATACTCTCGTTAGATGGCTCTCACCCTGTCGTCACTGTTGGCGATGCGGTCTTTCCTGCCTATGCGTCAAAAGTCGTTCGGCGGAAGCATCAGCCTGGGCAAGCGCAAAACTTTAGGGTCTATCCCTGCATCCGGCATAAACAACCTGCATTCCAACTCGTGAACGTTGTGGATTTGCAACCAACGCCGCTCAAGTTAAACGGCTGCTGGGAACTTCATAAGGGAGCGCCGTACTTTGCCATTTACCGCAATGGGGTTCTTAATCCAGGCGATCGTTTTTGTCGCAACCTGGTGCCTGTGGTCTGGGAGGATGCGCCACTTGCCGATGGTCAGTTCTGGCAAGCTGAAGCCCAAGTGCGAGATCAGGCGTTTGTTATTACAAAAGCTGAAGGCCCATTTGAGCCACCACCCAAGGCTAAGCCCTCTGTCTCTGAATCTTCCAACAGTCAACTTAGGCCAGCACTCCCTAAGCCTAAACTTGTTGAGTCTGCTGCCGAATCACCCGCAACACCTGCGCCTACACGACCGCTGACCATTGAGGAAGTTCGTACTATGGCTACTCCCGCAAAGATCTCGCTCACCTGCAAACTTAATCAGGTGCCCAAGCATCGTGAGCTAACCGATAAGCAGATTGAGTTTTTCCTCGACGATGGCAGCGATCACATTTTCACAGTGCGCGTGAAGCCCAAGATGTTCAAGAAGCTGACTGACCACGGCTTTGAACAATGGGTTGCGGCGATCGGTGGTGATTTAGGTTCAACCACTGAAACAGGCTTTGAGCTGCTGAATGCTTCGATACAGGTTTTCGAGAAGAAGGCATCAGCGGATACTTCAGCAGGACAAGAGAAAGCCCCTGCCAAAGAAGCTAAGGCAACGCATGAGAAAGCTGCTGCTTCTGCCGTAGCCAGACCTGAGCCACCGAAAGCTGAAGCTCAAGCGGTTGCTGGCAAGCGTAAGAGTCTTTTGGACGGGGTGAGACTGAAGTAATACTGGGGATGGATGGTAAGGCATTAAGATGCACACCTCTAATGTCATTATTGAAATCATTGATGTCCAGCCTCTTCTGCTAAATCATCATGACG
>JBGSVR010000331.1:0-3634 GCA_041752855.1 Thermosynechococcaceae cyanobacterium | reverse complement strand
GAGGCACCTCGAAGGAGTAGCCAAAACGAACTCATTTTGGGACTTATAAGAAAACCAGGCAAATCCATCGTCGATTGGATCCTAGAATAACGCGCCAAACCTTTGCTGTATATGAGACACCATTTCCTGATCTATCTGGCTAACCGTTATCGCCTAACGCCAGAGCAGCAGCAGAAGCTGAGTACCAAAGCCATTGAGCTTCGTCTAAGCCGTGATTTAGCGGATAGCCAATATCTAATTATGAATCGACTGCGAGAACTGGCAATCCTTCTGACAGAGAAGACCCATCAAATCGCCAACACCCGCTCTCGACTAGCCCAACGTGGCACAAGCCCAGTGCTTGAGCGTGAAATCAAAGAGCAACGAGAGCAGATTGAGGATTTAATTCAGCTTGCCGAAGACTGGCTGAAATTGCTGGGTCTTTGCCAGAAAAAACCTGCCTTGAACGAGCTATCTGAAGCCCTTCAAGAGATGCTGCGCTCTTTTGGCCTTAACATCCACATCCCCATGCAAGACCTGTCTACTCCTTAGATTCCCCACAGTCCCTTCATTGTGAGGCAGTGCCCGTCATGCTTACGCTTACGCCACAGATTGAAACCACCCTTCTAGAGCAAGCCCAACAACGATTCCAACTGCTTGCCCAAATTCCAGTCAACGAGCTTGCGCTACAGCATCAGAAGATCCTGCGCCAAGGCGACAGAGCTGTCACCAAGCTTCTCGACCAGTATCAGCGACTGCTGTACAAACTCATTCATCAGTATTGTCCTGACTGGGATGTAGAAGAAGCCTTCTTGATTGCCCTAGAAGGCTTAAACAAAGCCATCAAAAGCTTTAACTTCGGCACCCCGTTTCTATCCTGGCTGAGGATCAAAGTCACGGGCGCACTGCTGGATGAAAAACGCATTATTGCCATCAAAGCCAAAAAGCAGGACAAACTGCACCAGCTCATCCGCTACGAGCTAAGCACTGAAGGTTGCACCTCAGAAGTCCATGAATTTGACCTTGAAGAATTTCTACCGCAGGTAAAACTCGCTCTTGAAAAGCTGAGCGAAGTTGAGCGACTGTGCCTAACGCTCAATTCAGAAGGACATCTGTGGCCTGAAGTCGGCGCGGCGATAGATAAAACGCCAGATGCATCGCGCATGTGCTATCGCCGTGCCATTGAAAAGATCCGCATCGACCTGGGCCTATCGCAACCGAAAGTTACAAAAAGACCTAAAACGGTTATCCGCAAAGCGATTGGCTGGATGCAGTCGATGTTTCAACGTTGGAAAAAGCAAACGTTTGTTCGCCCTCGTGTTCAAACTTCCGACATTAAAGCAGATTGTCAAACCTATACGGAGCAAGCCCATGATTTTTCTAAACCCGTCCAAGCCACAAAACCCGCTCAAGCGTTGGGCAAAGGCACAAAAGCCAGTCCACTGGGCATCTTACGCAATCTTTGGGGCAATGGTAACAGTCCGCGCCTTAACTGGTGGGCTATTCATCTTGCCAGTCTATTTCCTCGTGGCCTACGCCTTAGTCATCGTCAACCAGTATCGCCACAAGACCCCAAAACAGGTTCGCCTAGTTGCACTGGTGGCGATCGCCACAGCGTTTGTGTGGGTAAGCATGACGAGCTTCGCGCCAGCCCACGCGCTGTTCTTCAATAAGCTTTTCGACTTGTTGACGACAGCCATTGGAGCGTTTGGTGTACCTGGACTTGAAAACGTCCCGAATTGGATTACTCAGGGGTTCAAAATCTTAGCGTTCATTGCGGTGGCTGGAATCATCATCAAGCTGCTTCGTTCTCGTCAAGGCGATGAAGAAGAAGATGGCAAATCCTTCGCCAAGGTGATCAAATTTGTCATCATCCTGGCGCTCGGTGATGTGCTGTTGAGCCTAATTGGGATTTAACCTATGCCCATTACTAACCAGCCGATATCCACCCAACGGACGCTGGGAGAATCCGCCACGCTGTTCGGCCTGTTCACCCAGACGATGGTACCTGGTCTTGCCTTGGGGATGATGGCGTGGATCTGTGGTCTAGGACTGTTTGATGGTCAGCATCAAAAGGCAGCGCCCATCGGCTTTGCGGTCGTGGGCGGCTACTGGATTTATGTGGGTAATGACCGTGAAAAAGCATGGCGAAATCTGAGTCGCCATGTCCCAACACCTGTGCCCTACATCGGTTCTTCGACCAACGTATCAATCTTGGAGCGCTATGAAACTGCTTACCAATCTCCTGCCGTTGCCGCAACGGTACAAAAAGGGAGAATTCGACCCAGCGAATCACCTCATCCTCCAGCATGGGAAGCTCCATCTCGAGTGGCCTGAACTGCTCAATATCAAAGCCACGGTTGACTTCAACGTATTTGGCAAAAATCTAGGAGGGCTGTATCTAAGCCGTAACGCCAGCCTCGCTCCCACCTTCGTTTTTGGGTGGGCGCTAGAGGGCGCTCATGTCTATGACTTAGCGCGTACCCTGCCCACGTTTTTCGAGAGCTGGCTCAGTGGACTCAAGAGTGGATTTCCACCCCACCTGAGCTGGAAAATCCATGTGGGCACCCGTCAAACCAGCGCCGCTCGTACCGCAGAACTGTCTGACCTGCTGATTGACTGTGAGAATGAGGCCATTGCCCAGCTCCTGTGTGATGACATAGCGCGAGTGCAGGAGCTAACGAGAACAGGTAAGCGCTGTGAACGTTTCATTCACCTGTACTGCTACTACTGGGGTGCAAAAGATAAAACGCTGGGTGACTCTGAAGACGCGGTAGAGACAGGCATCCGTGAAGCATTCATGCTGTTTTCTGACTTCAAAGGTTGGTTTTCAGGTGCAAAGGCTAAAAAGGATGCCGAGCGGATTGAAGAAATCTTTCGGCAGGGCTACTACGAAGGCCATCAGGCAACCCATAACGCGCTCGGCGGTACCTGGGGCATTACGGCAACACCCATGAGCCATGATGCACTGTGGGCAAACCTCAGAGCGCGAGTGAGTGGCGATGAACCAGGGACATCTCCCTACAAGATCAAATGCACCATCAATAAAAAAGGCGTCTTCCTCTCTGAAGAAATCGCAGAATCTCATATTGCTAATACCCTAGTGCGAGATGGCGCAATAGAGCTTGCAGAGCAGGGTGTTTCGATTAAGCGCTGGAACCCAGAAACCGAACGCATGGAGACGGACCATATCGCCGTCCTAGAGGCGCGACAGAAGTTTTCAGGCTGGGCGCACGAATTCCATCAGGCCAGAGGACTGTGGGATACGTTCGCCATTGAGGAAGTAGAAGGGGTTGAGTATTTTGTGGATATCTCGCCTGGAAGCGTCAAAGCCCAGCGCGAGAATGCCCAAGATATGCACCGCCAGTCTGCCAAACGAGCAGAGCAATATGCCAAACAGGGTGAATACTCTGCCGAAGCCGATAGTGCCCTCAAAGAATCAAAGCAGATCATGGCTGAATTCTTTGGGGGCGATCGGCCTTTGCGGATTGCGTTTGTTGCGCTGATTCATCGGCCTTCGATTAATGAGCTGGACTTAGCGGTTCGGGAATTCCAGAACTACTTTAAGCTGTGTCCACTAGAGCGTGAGAACAAAATAGCGGGTCGGATCTGGCTCCAGACGTTGCCGTGTAAGCAAGAGCTAATGCTGCAGGTG
>JBGSVR010000330.1:0-11916 GCA_041752855.1 Thermosynechococcaceae cyanobacterium | reverse complement strand
TGCTCGCAACACATTATCAGTTTTTTGAATTCCCCAAGTTAAATATGTATGGCACTTTTGATCAGAAAGTTGAGTTAATTTCAATCTAAACAGCTTTTTCCATACATGATCTGTCTTCATATCATTCAGGATTGCTATATGCCCACGGTTTTATTTGTGACGGGCTTAGCAAACTGGCGGCGGGGACGAGTACTAGGGACTAGACGAGAGATTGCGATCGCCCAAGCTCAGCAACCGCAAGAAAGCAGCATTCACTGACTTATTTTGCTAACTATTTAATTTTTGGTGTGAGGATTCATTGTGAAAAAAATTCAGATTATTGCTTCCCTTTGTTTGGTTGGGAGTGCCTCTTTGCCGGCATTTCTGCCTGCCCAAGCCCGTGAAAAACCCAGCACTCAGGCGGCTGATTTGCTGGCGCAAAAGACTGAAGCCGCCGCTAGCCCGATCAAAATTACGGGGGTGCGACTTAACCCCACAGATGCGGGGATTGAAGTTATTCTACAAACCGCTCAAGGCGAAACTCTCCAGCCCGAACCTCGCGGTAATAGCAATACTACGTTTTTCTCTGAAGTGCCTAATGCAGTTTTGGCGCTGCCAGAGGGGGATGAATTTCGAGCAGAAAACCCAGCAAAGGGGATTCAGTCCCTAACGGTAAAGCAGCTTGACACAAATGTGGTGCAGGTGCAGGCGGTAGGAGAGGCAGAGTTGCCCACTGTGATCGTCAAGACCGAGCAGAGTCCGGTCGCAGATGAACCAGAGACTGGAGAAGAAGAAGTGGTGGTAACGGGTAGCCAACAGCGAGGCTATCGTGTCCCCAATTCTTCCACCGCGACTGGAACTGATACGCCCATACTAGAAACGCCTTTCTCGGTGCAGGTTGTTCCCAAAGAAGTGATTCGAGATCAGCGGGCGACCAGTATTGAAGAAGCGCTTCAAAACGTGAGCGGCATTAACTACAGCGGTAGCGATGGCGGTCGCACAACCAACATTGGGATTCGAGGCTTTGGAAATGGGGATGTCTCTACTCCCATATTGAGAGATGGCTTTCGGCAGTACGGTACTTTTCAAGGCATTCCAGAGATTGCCAATTTAGAGCAGATCGAAATATTAAAGGGGCCATCCTCTATTTTGTATGGGCAGATTGAACCAGGGGGAATCCTTAATTTGGTCTTAAAGAAACCACTCCCAGACCCGTTCTACGAGCTAGAACTACAGGTGGGTAGTCGAAATCAGGTGCAGCCCCGCATTGATTTCAATGGCCCGTTAACCGCAGACGGTAAGGTATTAGCGCGATTAAGCGCCCTGTATAAACACGAAGATAGCTTTCGAGGGTTTAATACTCCTACTAATCGCTTTGCCATTGCGCCATCCCTAACCTGGAAAATTAGCGATCGCACCAAGGTTGATTTTTCTCTGGAATATATTCGGAATAGTGGCCCAGCAGATTTTGGCATTACCCGATTTGGGACTGGCGTTGCCCCCATCCCCAGAAATCGAACGATTAATAACCCCGATGACAGTATTACCAGCAACTTCCTGAGCTTAGGCTATACCTTTGAGCACGAGTTTAACGATAACTGGAAGATCCGCAACGGCTTTCGTTATCTGCGCTATGACTATGACTACAGCGTTTTGGCACTGCCCTTTATTGTGAATGATGCAGAAGTGACGCGCTTCTATGCCGACCAAGATGGGGTAGCAAATTCCTATTCTCTATATACCAACGTGGTAGGCAAATTTTCTACTGGCTCTATTAAACACACCCTCACCGCAGGTGTTGACCTCAACCGCACGGATAATCGTATTCTCACCCTCTTTGATATTGCTAATCCATCTACTATCAATATCTTTGACCCAGACTACAATCTTGTGCCTAAACCACTTCGAGCAGACCTGCCTCCCTTTGCCGATACCAACACTATATCCAAGCGGCTGGGGGTTTATATCCAAGATCAGGTGCAATTACTAGACAATTTGATCTTTGTTGCTGGGGTGCGCTATGACACTATTACTCAAAAAACGACTAATATCCAGACCGACTTTATAGATGGAGGAGAATCTACCCAAGCCGATTCAGCCTTTACCCCACGATTCGGTCTCATTTATCGACCCATTGAGCAGGTTGCTTTATTTGCCAACTACTCGCAATCTTTTAACCCCAGTACAAGCACATCATTTTCGGGGACACCTCTAGGCGTAGAACGCGGAGAGGGCTTTGAATTTGGAGTTAAAACGGAATTACTCGATAAGAAGCTGCTGGCAACGCTGTCTTACTTTAATATCACCAAAAATAATGTCGCCACTAGCGATCCTGATTTTCCACTCTTTTCAATTCCTATAGGGCAGCAGCGCAGTCAAGGTATTGAGCTAGACGTGTCTGGCGAAATACTCCCTGGCTGGAAGGTGATTGGGTCTTATGCCTATATTGATGCCAAAGTCACAAAAGATACTGACCCAACCAACATTGGCAAACAATTATCAGGCGTTGCGGAGCATTCGATGAGCCTATGGACAACCTACGAAATTCAGAAAGGTGCGTTAAAAGGACTCGGATTTGGCGCTGGCTTAAACTACGCCGGCGACCGATTTGGGGATGTCGCTAACACTTTCAAGATTGGCGATTATTTGATTGGTAATGCGGCTATTTTTTATACCCGCGATCGCTATCGTTTTGCGCTCAACTTCAAAAATCTTACTAACGCAAACTACATCAAGGGTTCCACTGGTAATGAAGGTGGTATTGAGCCAGGTGAACCGTTTACGGTGATTGGCTCATTCTCGGTGAAGTTTTAGGCGTTAGTGAAATCTGCTCACGTTTACTGTTGTTAACCTACTCTGTTGAAAGAAAAAACATGAAAAATATTCTATGCGTGTCTTTAATTGTCGTTAGCGGTGCGATCGCCGTTGCCTGCCAGCCCACACCATCCACTACAACTAATACTTCTAGCCCATCCCCCACGCTCGCAGCCCAAAAGCCTGACGCTAACTTTGATGAGGCGATGTATCTCTTCGTCAATCCAGATGTCAAGAAGTTAATTGAGCAAGGTAAGTACAAATCTGGGCTAGATCACTACACCCAAGTTGGACAAACCGCAAAAAAGCCCGACGGTGAAGATTATGAAAGCTTCTTTACGGGCACTAACGGCAGCGATACCGTCCAAAGTTTTGGGAAAGGAAAACACGCCCATCTTTCAGGGGTTGCCTTTGAAATTGTTGATAAACCTAAAGATCCGCTGCCGCTGCGCCCCAAAAGCTTCGGTAAGGGCGAAAAGGATGTTTTAGTGGGTACCCAAGAAGGCGGTAATGAATTTGTCTTGGGCAGTTTTATTACTTCCGTCAACCCCAAACCAGAGCCTTTTTATGTGGGGAAAGGAGATGATGACTACGCTCAAGTGCAAAACTTTACCCCGACTAATGATGTGTTACTACTGACCGGAATCCCAAATCAGTACAAGTTTGAAGCAGTAGACAGCAATCTACGAATTTCAACGACTCAGGGCGATCTGGTAGCGGTTATTGAAGGCATCGACAAACTTGTGGTGAGCGACCAGATCAAGGAGCTTGGGGTGTTTACGATGAAGTCACCCCAGTATAAAAAGGATGAATCCTGAGGTTTAAGCTGTTTTTTCTGGTAGTTGAGAACGACCTATTGTTTGCCTACTTTAGAAAGGTGCGAGTAGAAAAGTGCAGCAGTATTAAAACAGGAATCTCAGTTATGAACCCAAATCAGACCGTACCAAAAATTAGGCCATTAGCCAATTTCGCTGATTATTCCCCTTTAATGAGCCAAACCTTAATCAGATTGAATCATAAGCGCTGCCGACTGCTCCTGCTGCTGAGCATCTAATCGCTGCTGCCTTCTTTTCTGGTGATAAATATTTAACGGATTTTTCTTGTTTTCAGCTTCCGTCTGGGCAATCAGACGATCCAGTACCGCGATTTGCTCATCAAACATGGCACAAATTTCACGCATTT
The DNA here is from genome assembly GCA_041752855.1 of Thermosynechococcaceae cyanobacterium. Lineage (GTDB taxonomy): Bacteria > Cyanobacteriota > Cyanobacteriia > Thermosynechococcales > Thermosynechococcaceae > JAAURS01. The sequence continues at coordinate 7,941 of JBGSVR010000330.1, read as the reverse complement.
TTGCAACAGAACGCGCTCTTTTTTCAGGATCAGGAATTCTGAGTTGATCATTCATAACAGGTTCCAGTTTCTCTTTATTTCTCGGCTACTGGCTTCTCCAGCATCTGCAATTGCCTGAGTTTGTGTGATTGATTGAGCCAGTAAATCTAGAGTAGCAGAAGTAGTTATTGGTTGAGATTCAAAAACCTGTAGCAATAGCCGATAAATCTTTATGTAATAAGAGGTTGCCCGTTCTCTAATATTTTGAAGCTCATCCAGTTCAGGTCTTGTTTCTTCCGTTTCACCGAACCGATCAAAAATTATGAACGAAAACCTTGTTGACTCATTGATAATCTTCAGCAGTCGTCGCTGCAAGGTAAAGATGACCACGATTATTTTTTCAGGTAAATCTGCCATGCGTTCAGTCTATATACAAATATGATTTATTCTCGAAGCGCTCAAGCCATTTTTATATTAAGTGTAGGGCTACTCTTAACGGTCGTAGTGGCTCTCATGCAGGGTTCCGTTCCCCTGAGCTTGCCGGAACTCTGGCAGGCATTTCGGCACCAGGGCGATCCGATTCGGCAGACGATTTTATACGATCTTCGCCTCCCTCGTATTCTGATTGCGCTCATTGTGGGTGGCGCATTAGGGATGTCCGGTGCCCTATTGCAGGGGCTACTTCGCAATGGCTTAGCCGACCCCTTTGTGCTGGGTATTTCAGCAGGAGCAGGGCTAATGGCGATCGCCCTTCTCACCCTCGGCATTTTTCTGGCGTGGGTTCCGGTGGCGGCCTGGATTGGCGCAATGGTGACATCTATGCTGGTCTACCTGCTAGGGCGCACAGCCAACGGCATTGTAGTAGAGCGCTTGCTGCTGGGCGGCATTGCCATTAGTTCGCTATTTGGAGCCGTGCAGACGACATTATTACTACTCTCCAACGACGGTCAAATTCAGTCTGCCCTCAACTGGCTGATTGGTAGCCTCAATGGACGGGGATGGACGGAGGTAAGAAGCGTTGGCCCCTATGTTGTAGTCGCGCTGCTATTAGGGAGCTTGCTCGGTCGTTCGGTAAATGTGCTGAATCTGGGCGACGAGTTAGCAGTGGGGCTGGGCGTTTCCCCCACGCGATCGCGGTTGCTGATGGGAGCCATTGCGAGTTTACTGGCTGCAAGCGCCGTTAGCATTGCGGGGCTAATTGGCTTTGTGGGCTTGGTCGTTCCTCACGGGGTGCGGCTGCTGGTGGGTAACGACTACCGCTGGGTGCTGCCGCTGTCGGCGATCGCCGGAGCTTGGGTCTTAACGTTTGCGGACTTACTGTCGCGGTTAGGAGCAGTGGAGCTACCTGTGGGGGCAGTGACGGCGCTATTGGGTTCGCCGCTGTTTATTTGGCTGCTGTATGGCGGTCGTTCTTCTTCGCTTAAGGGATTGTAGCCATGAGTCTTGAAGCCCAAAAACTATCGGGCGGGTACGGAAAAACCCGCGTTGTTGAAGAGATCTACTTAACCCTAAAACCAGGGGAGTGGCTGAGTTTAATCGGCGCTAACGGGTCTGGCAAGTCTACGCTGCTAAAGCTGCTCAGCCGAATTTTACTGCCCCAACAGGGAGCCGTTTTGCTCAACGGCAGAGATATCCAGCGCCAGCCTGGTAAGACGATCGCCCAAACTCTAGCGCTCTTGCCCCAGCAGCAGACCATCCCCGCAGGGCTGACAGTGCAGCAGCTTGTGAGCCTAGGCCGTACACCCTACCAAGACTGGTGGCAGTGGGAATTAACCGCTGAAGATCGGTACTGCGTGGAGAAAGCGATCGCGCAGACTCAGCTCAAAGACTTTTGCGATCGCCCCGTCGAAGCACTTTCTGGAGGTGAGCGTCAGCGCGCTTTTCTGGCGCTGGCATTAGCGCAAGACCCCAAAATACTACTCCTAGATGAACCCACCACCTATTTAGATCTCTGCCATCAGCTAGAGCTACTGGAACTCTTAAAACATCTCAACCAGCAGCGGGGGCTGACTATTATTACCGTCCTGCACGACATTAACTTGGCGGCTCGGTATAGCGATCGCCTCACGCTTCTCAAAGAGGGTCGTCTTTACGCGACGGGCACTCCTGCTAAAGTGCTGAACCCTCAAACCTTAGCCGATGTGTTTAGTATTGATGCCACGGTAATGCAGACCCCCATCGGACTCCAGATTTTTCCCCTTGCGCCCATTCACCACCATAGCCGTGATGGGCCAATTCTTCGGTAAAGCTTACTGCCTATCCCTCTATTTCCCCCTCAACTGAGTGCCTTGTGCAAACTCAGAAAAAGGGCAAGCGCTAACCTGCCCCAGCAATTAACACATCTATCAGTATGAAACCGAATCTTTGTTTATTCAACAGTCTTCTGTTGATATTCTGCTGCACTCCATTGGCAATCGCCGCTGAAAACCCGACGGCGATTGCCTCCTCTGCAAATCCCACCCCCGAAGCAACCCAGCCCGATACCAGCGCCCAATGGCTAGACCAAACCACCCCTGCCACCGTCGAAAATCCAGCGCCACAGATTTCACAAGCAGATCCAGCCGTACCTGCTCCTCTCCCTGAATCAGAACTGAAGACGGAACAAGAAGACAACGAACCTGAAGAAGAAATTACCGTTACGGGCACCCGCACCCCTCGCCCCGTGCTGCAATCTCCTAGTTCTGTCACTGTCATTGACGATAAAGAAATTGATAAAAACCTCGTGCGCGACCTGCGAGAACTGGTGCGCTATGAGCCAGGGGTTTCGGTGCGCAGAAACTCACGCTTCGGCTTTCAAGACTTCAACATTCGCGGCATTGAAGGCAATCGCGTCTTAATTCAGGTGGATGGCACGCGCCTTCCTTCCGCCTTTAACCTAGGACCTTTCGCCCTAGGCCGAGACTACCAAGAGCTAGAAACCCTCAAAGCCGTCGAAATTCTGCGCGGGCCAGGGTCTACGCTCTACGGCAGCGATGCTCTCGGCGGCGTTGTTACTTTTGTAACCATTGACCCCAAAGACTTGCTCGATCGTGTGGGCAAAAACTGGTATGTGGGTGGCTCCCACGGCTTTAACAGTCAAAACGCCGCGTTTGTAAACTCCCTCTCTTTTGCTGGGAAATCAGGCCCAGTCGAAGGAGTCTTTATCTACACCCGTCGAGACTTTCAGGAGTCTATCACCAACGGCGACCCCAGATTTAGAGACGACCAAACCGGAAATAGCAATAACTACTTTGGTAAGCTGGTCTATCGCATTAACGAAGAAAATACCCTGAAATTTTCTGTGGAATCCCTCGATCGCACCGTCAATACAGAGGTTGCCACGCTCAACCTTGCAGATGAGACTGGGGCACCTGTGGGCTTTCCCCTCCGTACCCGATCCTTCACGTCTAAACTCGATACCAATCGCACCCGTTTTGGGCTGAGCTACGAGTTTAAGGATGCAGATACGCCCATCATTCAGCTTGCCAAGGCGCAGATCTACTACCAAACCACAGAATCTTCTGAAGCTACGGCTGAGTTGCGGCAGGCAGGGGCACCTGTACCCATTAGCTCCACTGCGCCGATTAGACTTCTGCGACAGGGCAACAACACGTTTCTCGAAAACCTTACGGGTGGGGATATTCAGCTAGAAAGCAACTTTAAAACTGGAGCCGTAAAACATCGTCTCACTTACGGGCTAGAAGCTTCCACTCAGCAAAACGAACGTCGCCGTGAAAAAGTGCAGACCAATCTGCTGACGGGTGTGCAAACCATAAACGGCATCCCAGACAACTTTCCGGCCAAAGACTTCCCTGATTCTGATACCACTCGCTTTGGGCTATACATCCAAGATGAAATTGCGTTTGCGGGGGGTAAGTTTACCCTGTTTCCTGGTATCCGCTACGACAATTACACCCTCAATACCACCGCAGATGCAGACTACTTCCGCAATGGTTCACCCCCTCCGGTCAATTTCTCAGATTCTGCCATTTCGCCAAAACTTGGCTTTGTGTGGCAGTTAGCACCCCAAGTCGCAATGTTTGGTCAGTACGCCCGTGGCTTCCGTGCGCCGCTCTATGACGAAATTAACAGCGGGTTTGCCAATTTTTCCGCATTTCCGCCCTACCGCACCATTCCAAGCCCCGATCTAAAGGCCGAAACCAGCAATGGATTTGAACTGGGCTTTAGAGGCAGCTTCCCACGCGGGAAGTTCAGCGTCTCTGGTTTTTACAATGACTACGATAACTTTATTGAGTCTTTGGTTCAGGTTTCTGGCCCTGGGGTATTTCCGATTGTGTTTCAAACCCAAAACGTCAGCAAAGCCAGAATTTATGGCCTTGAGGCCAGTGGCGAGTATCGCTTTAGCCCTAAAGAAAATGGGTTTAGCATTTTTGCGAGCCTTGCCTATACGGTGGGGGATGACCTTACTAAAGATATTCCCCTCAAAACGGTTGACCCCTTTAAAGCCGTGTTGGGTTTACGCTATCGCGCCCTAAAAAGTAAGTGGGGTGCTGAGCTATACACCACTATCGTTGCTAGTCCTCGGGTTCCTATTACTGCTACCCAGCCCAACCCCTTTGTACCTAACGCCTATGCCACGGTGGATTTGATTGGCTACTACAACGTGACCAATAATCTGACGCTGAATGTAGGGTTATTTAACCTGTTAGACAGCAAGTATTTTCAGTATTCAGATGTGCGTAACCTGAATCAAGGCAGTGCAAGGGTAGAACGCTTTGCTCAACCAGGTATTAATGTTGGCGTTAATTTATCTTGGCGATTTTAAGGGAGTTTCCTCATGAAAGTATTGTCTCTGTCTCGTTCTCTATCCTTTGTGCCGCTGTTACTCTGGGCCATGGTTTCGCTCACGGCCTGCGATCGCCCCCAAGCTTCTAGCCCGTCTCCGACTGCCACAACCGCAACTTCTGCTGCTGCTGTTCCAAAACTCAAGCCTGCATCCAGAGTGATTGCCCTTACTTCACTCTCTGCGGATATTTTGTACCGTCTAGACAAAACTAAGCTAGTGGGGGTTGCTGGGAGTCAGCTTCTTGCTAAAAATCCAGGCTTTGCTGCCCTGCCCCGCATGAGCGAGAGTCGTACACCGCCTAACCTAGAGAAAATTGTGGCGCTTAAGCCGGATTTGGTAATTGGTGCAGTGGGCTTCCACGATCCGGCGATCGCCAAACTTAAGTCTCTCGGCATCCAGACCTTACTGTGGGAAGTGGATAGCTGGCGGTCGCTCACAGAACTCACCCAAACCTTAGCGAATGCAGTGGGTGCCGATGCAACGCCGCTGCTGAAGCAATACCAAACGTTTTTAGAGCTAAAATCGACTCAACGAGGATCTACCTTAGTCTTAGCCAGTCGTCAGCCCCTCATGAGTCCCAATGCTAAAAGCTGGGCAGGCGATTTGCTAACGCGGTTGGGTATAAAAAACATCGCCGCAGATCTTCAGGGCAATAGCCCCATGCGGGGCTACATCACGCTTTCTCCAGAGAAGATTCTGGAAGCCAATCCTGAGTCCATCATTCTGGTAGATGCGCCGCAGGGAGACATTGAAAAAATTAAGTCAGAAACCTTCTGGAGTCAGCTTAAGGCGACCAAAAATCAAAAGGTCTATACCTTTGATTACTATGGTCTCGTGAATCCTGGCAGTATTGATGCTATCGAAAAAGCGACTGCTGAACTTAAATCGGCGATTACAGTCAAATAAATAGCGTTTAAAACTCATACAACTCGATAAAAACGTTTAAGGGTGCAATTCCTAAACTGGTTCCGGTCGATATTGAACCCAAGCTGCATTTCATAAAATGCAGCTTGGGTTCATAAAGCTGTCTCAGTTCGAGGATGGTGCAGGACTAGGATTAAGGTCACTCTCAACTCAGATCTTGCGGCACATTCGATAAGCCCAATCATGCAAGAGTTTGAGAATAATCTAAGAGTTGCGATCGCCTACAAAGACCTTCTGAGCCGAAGCGCGGTTAAATCCATTAATCTGGAGAGAACTCAGCTAAAGCGCAATATAGCAATGTCTCATCACTCCCACCTTTTCTTTGATGGCGAAGCACCCAATCACAAGCGATTTGACCTTCCTGGCGCTCGTCCTCACTACATCCCCGATCGCCCAGGACAGGTCGAGCATATCTTTTTAGACCTTGCCCTAGACTTTAACAATCAGCGCTGTACAGGCACCTGCCATATTCGCCTCAACCCCGTCCGTAGCGGCCTTGAGCAGCTCACACTAGATGCCGTCGATCTTGATATTGTGGACGTGCGAATAGGACGCACCAAGCAATCGTTTGACTATGACGGTCAGCAGCTCATCATCACGCTTAAGCAACCCACCGTCATCGGCAAAGCCATTACCCTCAGCATTGCCTATATCGCCGATCGCCCACAGCGGGGACTGTACTTTGTGCAGCCGGATGAGCATTATCCTAAAAAGCCTGTCCAAGCCTGGACCCAAGGCGAAGACGAAGACTCGCGCTACTGGTTTCCCTGCTTCGACTATCCTGGTCAGCTTGCCACCTCAGAAGTACGTGTGCGCATTCCGCAGCCCTACATCGCGGTTTCTAACGGCGCTTTGGTAGATAAATCCCTAGACGGCGACGACGCAATCTACCACTGGCGGCAAAATCAGGTGCATCCCACCTACCTGATGACCCTTGCGGTAGGCGACTTTGCCGAACTCACCGATGAATGGAAACATCCTGATGGCTCCATCATTCCGGTGTTGTACTACGTCGAAAAAGGCCGTGAAGCCGATGCCGTAATCAGCATGGGCAAAACCCCACGCATGATTGGGTTCTTTAGCCAAAAATATGGCTATCCCTATCCCTTTCCCAAATACGCCCAAGTTTGCGTTGATGACTTCATCTTTGGCGGTATGGAGAACACCTCCACCACCCTCCTTACTGATCGCTGCCTCACAGACGAACGCGCTGCCCTCGACAACCGCTCTACCGAAACCCTTGTTGCCCACGAGCTGGCGCACCAGTGGTTTGGCGATCTACTGGTGATTAAGCACTGGTCCCACGCCTGGATTAAAGAAGGCATGGCCTCCTACTCTGAAGTGATGTGGACAGAGCATGAGTACAGCAACGATGACGCGGCCTACTATCGTCTGCAAGAAGCCCGCCGCTACTTTGGCGAAGACAGCAGCCGCTACCGCCGCCCTATGGTGACGCATGTGTATCGAGAAGCGATCGAACTCTATGATCGCCACATTTACGAAAAAGGCTCCTGCATTTACCACATGATCCGTGCTGAGCTAGGTGAAGACCTGTTTTGGCAGGCGATCCATACCTTTGTGCAAGACAACGCCCATCAAACCGTAGAGACGATTGATTTACTACGTGCCATCGAGAAGGCCACAGGGCGCAACCTCGCCTTTTTGTTTGATCAGTACGTTTATCGCGGCGGGTTCCCAGAATATAAGGTGGCCTACAGTTGGGATAATGACGCAAAGCTGGCAAAAGTGACCGTCACCCAAACCCAAATGGATGACAAAGACCCTGAGAAAGAGCGCTTTGATCTTAAAATCCCCATTACCTTTAGCGTGCTAAAACGCAAGGTGGCTTCGGTACTGCAAACCCTAACGGTGCGGGTTCACGAAAAGGAGCAGTCTTTTTATATTCCACTGCCCGAAAAACCTGCGTTCTTGAGCTTTGACGCAGGAAATCACACCCTTAAGCAAGTCACCCTAGAGTACCCGCTACCCGAACTAAAGGCTCAACTTCAGTACGACCCTGACCCTGTATCGCGGATCTATGCCGCAGGGGCGATCGCCAAAAAGTCTTCTCTCGAAGCCGTAAAAGCCCTCTCCAAAGCCCTCGAAGCCGACCCGTTCTGGGGCGTTCGAGCTGAAGTGGCAAAGCAGCTTGCGACCATCAAGCTAGATCAGGTGTTTGATGCACTACGGGCAGGGTTGAAAGACCCCGAGGCAAGGGTACGGCGTGGGGTGGTAGAGGCGATCGCCACGTT
>JBGSVR010000329.1:0-3522 GCA_041752855.1 Thermosynechococcaceae cyanobacterium | reverse complement strand
TTGCCGAATCCGTATACTTCCTTGAGACAGGGTGTTTTGAAGGCAAGCATTAAAATAAATGGCTGAAAGGTATAGTAGGAATACATTCTAGCAGTTTTTGAGTGCTGTTTTTTGGGCACTTATGAGAAATATGGGTTTAAGAGACTTAGGTGAGATCTTCTGTGCAAAAGATTGATTTGCATTGGATAGTAATGTATGTAGATATATAATCTCCGCAGAAGATAAAGGCTTTGATAAAGTCTGCATATATATTAGTAGTCAGCTTATGAAGACCGATAATCTATTCTACCCAAATATAAAATAAATCTTAACATCAGTGCAAAGTTCTGAAATTTAGAAGCTTCTTCTAGGTTTAAGCTGATAAGAAAGACTAATGTATTTTTCCGTATAAGTAGGCTGGCACGATTAAACTTCTAGTGATTCCCAGAGATTACAAGGATTTCAGTTCGATCTATTTTATATTTGAATTGACCAGCCTATTTAGTTTTAGGCTTCATTTATGAAGCAATTTGTATCCTTTAATACATGTTTCAACAAAAAGTCAGAAGAGCCATTTAGAACCCAATTTTATCTAAGATTTAATTCAACAAAATCTGGACTAACGCTGGTGACAATAATAGGTTTTAGCGGCATATTGATCATTCTCCTGATTAACAAAGTTTGTTTGGTTTATTCTACTGTCCAGCCCTACCGCCTAAGAGGCTTTCTGCTCTGGCTTTGCTTCTTCGACTGCTGGAGCTGCTGCACTCGCTGCTTAGCCTTCTGCTCCTTCTCAAGGTCAATGAGCTTTTTCAACACCTCAATCTGTTTAGCGCTCACATTGCCATTCACCATAGACTGATTGCTCTCAAGCACCACTTCATCGCCCTTGCTTGTGACCTTGAGATGGTCGCCTTTAAGGTGAATACAAAAGCCCTGCATCTGCCAAGTATAGGAACCATCCTTCAAATTCAGTTCTCCGGCATTCTTCGCCAGCCACTTGCAAGGCTCCACGGCTCTTTCATTGAGTTTGTTCTGCTGTGACATGGCGATCGCCCGTTCTGAGCTGCGGTGATTGCCAAACTTAGGACGGCTCGCCATCTCTTTGACTAACTTGATGTGGTCACGCACCTCGTCAGGAGATTCCAGCGCTAGAGCGGATTTGCTTTGAGCAAGGATGGCATCAATGCGTTCTGGGGTGTACTTGCCAGACTCGACGGCGGCGCGATAGACATGGGCATCTAACCTGCTTTCAGCGATCTTTCCGAGTCCTGGTCGGAGCTGCTGGGCGATCGCCTCGTATTCATCCCTGTCTGCTTTGATTTGAGCGACTTGTTTCTCTTGGTGGTAGACAGGGATCTGAGCCTTCACCCCTTCGATATAGGCTTTGACCAAAGTAGGGTTATCGAGAGCTAGGGCTGTGTCACTCTGAGCCAGAACACGGTCAGCCTCTGCGCCATAGATGCCTACGCTAAGGCAAACGTATAGGTCTACTTGATCTTCACGGAAATCGCCCATTGTACGACGGGCAAATTTAACGGTTGAGAGATATTCAGCACGGTCACGGGCAAGCTGTTCACGAACTTCAGCAAGTTCCTGCTGTTGCTGCTGATACTGCGGTGCATCGGTTTTGACCCGCTCAATATAGGTCTGCACCTGGGCGGGATCGGTAAGGGCGATTGCCTGGTCACTCTGAGCTAGAACACGGTCAACATTTCCTGTGTCTCCACTTCTTAAGCACACCTCCATGTCGAGCTGAGTTCCTGGGATGTCGCCAAGTTCGGTTTTGACCTGCTGGACGATCGCCACATAAGCCCCTCGATCCGCCACCCGTTGCGCCTCGGCTGCGGTCTGTGCAGCTAAAGCGTCGTGATACTGCTGTCGGATCTGCGGGGCATGGGCTTTGATGTGGTCAACGTAAGCCTGAACCTGCTCCGGTGTTTTGAGCGATCGCGCGTTGTCGCCTTGGCTCAAGAAGCGATCGCCGTCTTTGGCTTCAGCCTTAGCAATGGTGCGTAGGTAGACTTCAGCATCAAGGAATTCGGGTGTGCCCTGTGGGTAATTGACGCGAACCTGACGGGCGATCGCGTTGTACTCAGTCCGGTAATGGGTGCGTTTGTCCTGGTCGCTGGTTTGAGCGGTGGCGATCGCCTGGGTGTAAGCCAGTGGACCACGGTTGATGATGAGGTCATCAAGTCCTTTGCCATCTTCGGGTTTCCAGTTGACGACCTTGCAGATACAGCCTTGGGCTTCAAGAAGTTCGATGCCTCGTACCCTGTCACGGCGAACAGTTCGCACTGTTGTAGCCTTGGTGTCCTGGTCAAAGGCAAAGGTAAAGCTGCGCCCTGGTGTGGCAAAGACCGCCATCTGCTCATTGAGTAAGCGTTCTGGGAGTAGCTTCCCTTCGGCATCTCTGGCGTGATAGATGGCATTCACCCCTGCGATACCGATGGTCACTTCACCTTGGCTAAGACTAGCCCATGTCTTCTTGGCTCCTTCAGTGAGAGTGATAGGCAAGTTGTACTGACGCACCACATACCAGAAGCCGCTACGCTTCTCGGCGGTGCTTGGCTGGATGCCGTGCTTCTTATAGATGCGGTTGGCAAGAGTGTCCGGCACGAGGGGCAGATAGAGACTGCGGCTTACCCCTAAAGGATTCTCGTACTTGATGAACTCATCTTGGCCTTTGCGCTCGGTCTTGCCCTGGTCAAGTCTGGGGTGATCGGCCTTAAAGCATCCCCAAGTGCTGAGCTGCGGCTGTTGCCCTGGCTGAAGGTTGAGCAAAGACTTAGCATCAATGCCAGCTTTACCCCACCAGCCACCTTGGGCGACCTGCTCATATTGAGCCATGAGCCGCGCCATTGGTTGCGTGACATATTGGCCTGTACCGAGCTGGGCTAATCGTTCTGAAAGGAGTCGTTCATAGACCTCTTGACCAGACACACTCTCGGCATTGAGGGCGATAAGGTCTGGATGGATGGCGCTGCGTTTGAACTCATCCCAGTGATGCGGCTCAATGTTGCTGGGCACTCTGGCAGGGTAGAGCGGTTGCCAGAAAGCAGGATTTTCAGTTTTTGCCTTGGGCTGTCGTTTTGTGGGTTTGGCAGTTTGTCCTGGCGGTGTTGATTGTTCTGCGGGTTGCGGCTTACGTCTTGGCGGTTCGACGGTTTTGGTGGGCATGGTGTCCTCATTGGGTTCATTCCTGAACTCTGAAACAGCTTGGTAATATTCCTCCATTGCGAACTGAACAGCTTTCTGTGCAGGGAAGTTCTGAAGTAGTTCGGATAATTCAACCCGCTCCGATGGCGCGATCGCCTGGTCAGAGAGCTGAAGTGGTTCATCCCCTGACCGAAGCGATTGCCATTCTTCTAAGGCAGTATCCAGCACCTTAACTTTCGCTTGGTTAATTACAAGCTCTGTCCGTGCCGTAATTTGGGCTTGCAGCATTGAGTTGAGTTTTCCAACTTCCCTCAATTCCTCAAGCGTTGAGATCAGTTCTGCCAGCGACCCCCTTAATTCTTGGACAAGGCGTTCTCGGTAGGC
>JBGSVR010000328.1:0-2338 GCA_041752855.1 Thermosynechococcaceae cyanobacterium | reverse complement strand
CTGCTCCACGACGGGTATCGGGTAAGTCTTTAAATGCGTCTAAGATGGCTAAAGTACTAATGGTGGGCAATGCCTAAATGGGGCTATTCTATTACCTTACAGGCGTTTGACTACTCTTGCTTAGAATGAAATAACCCTGTGGTGGCTCCAGTGCAATGAAGGGCTGTCCAACTGCAAAAGCTAATAATGAGCGAGGAATTATTAGATCTTTTTCCCCTGCTCCAGCCATCCAGGTCTGAATATTATTGTTTTTGCCGAACAAATCCGCATCGGCAAATTTCGGGTCAATCGAAATTCCGTACCGACTATGTATGCCAAATAGACCGAATGTCGCTTCAGCATTAAGGCCGAGGACATTCTGGTGCAGGTTAAAGCACAAGGGCGAGTTGAATACATAATCGATCCTTTCTTCTATAGAAAAATAAAATAAAGATGAAATATTGATTTTTAATAGGCGTAAATTTTTGAAGTCAGTTTCTACTTCATTAGAGAGTTACGTCTGTAGTGAAAGCGTCCTAGTGTAGATGCTATGGATTTAGTAACATTTTTTAACTAATGATCATGAATAAGTTTGGTTTTAATCTGCTGAGTGCGATCGCCTTTACGGGTACTGCGTGTTTCACGGCTCTAACTTTACCTTCATTGGCACAAACAACGCCCATGCAGCCCACAAAGATGATGCCGATGAAAGCAATGACCCCAGAACAGATGCGCCAACACCATCAAAAAATGATGGGAAGCATGATGGAAATGATGGGGAAGATGGAACAAAGAATGTCTCAGATGACGCCAGAGCAACTGCGCCAGCACCATCAACAGATGATGCCCAAAATGCAGGAAATGATGAAGAATATGAATCAGATGATGGAGCAAACCAAAGGTGGCATGAGTCAAAGTTCCAGTATGTCAGGCAGTTCTAGTAGGGATTCTGGACAAGAGATGAGTATGCCAACCTCCAAGTGAGCATAAGTTTAGGTATTCCCTTGACCCTCTAGTCAACTAGAGGGTTGACAATAGGTTCATGGTAATTGAAAGCAGTTTTTGAACTGCGTTAGAAAATGACTTTACAGCTCAAAGTGTCTAGTATGGCCTGCTCTGCCTGTAGCAATGCCATTACAAATGCAGTAATAGCAGTTGATCCAACTGCTACGGTTCAGGCCGATCTAAAAACCAAGCAGGTCAAGATTGAAACACAAGCCTCTGAAGCCACCATCAAGAATGCCGTTGAAGCGGCTGGCTACCCTGTAGCTTAGCAAAAGTCTAGAACGTATTAGAGGCAGGCTTTATGGAGAGTACCACCCTTAAATTACGGGGCATGAGCTGTGCCTCTTGCGCCAACAGCATCGAAAGTGCCATTCTTGCTGTGCCAGGGGTAAGCCAGTGCAGTGTCAATTATGGTGCTGAGCAAGCAAGCGTCACTTATGATCCTGGGCAAACCAATCTCAGCGCTATTCAGGCGGCGGTCGAAGCGGCGGGATACTCTGCTCAAGCTATTCAAGAGCAGGATTTACTGATAGTCGAAGATGACGCCGAACTTAGAACGCGAAACGCAGAGTCGCGCGACCTGACGCAAAAGGTTTGGCTTGGCGGCATCATCAGCGTCATTTTGGTGATTGGCTCCCTGCCCATGATGACAGGGCTACACCTGCCGTTTATCCCAATGTGGCTGCACAATGCTTGGCTTCAGGCAGTGCTAACGGCACCTGTACAGTTTTGGTGCGGCAAGTCTTTTTATGTCAACACCTGGAAAGCCTTTAAGCGCCATACCGCTACGATGGATACGCTGATTGCCCTGGGTACTAGCGCAGCTTATTTCTACTCACTCTTTGTAACGGTCTTTCCCAGCTTCCTCACGGCTCAAGGGCTAACGCCGGAGGTCTATTACGAAACGGCTGCGGTTGTGATCACGCTCATTTTGCTCGGAAAGCTCTTTGAAAATCGAGCCAAGGGGCAAACCTCCGCCGCGATTCGCAAGCTGATGGGGCTACAGGCAAAAACCGCTCGGATTGTGCGCGATGGTAAGGAAATGGAGGTGGCGATCGCCGCCGTTCAAATCAACGACATCATTCAAGTGCGTCCCGGCGAGAAAATTCCGGTGGATGGTGAAGTCGTGGATGGCTCTTCAACCGTCGATGAAGCGATGGTGACGGGCGAGAGTATCGCAGTCAAAAAGCAGGTTGGCGATGAAGTGATTGGAGTTCGACTTTGGACAAATCAAAATTACCCACCTGTTAATTCCAGGTGAGTAGATAGGCATAACTGCGATCTATTCTAAAAACTACGCAGCTATTACAGGCAAAGTATTTTGAGACTTACCTTTTTTAATCACTGGCAATCG
>JBGSVR010000327.1:0-8503 GCA_041752855.1 Thermosynechococcaceae cyanobacterium | reverse complement strand
AGGCGATGGCGAAGAACTGCTGCCCGAAATTGGCTTAGTTATTGAAGAAGGCAAGGCCGCAGGCTTAAGCCGCCGAGACTTGCTCTTAGATTTAGCCCAAGTCCCTGGGGTCTACGTCCCGCAGTTTTACGACATGGCGCTCGATGGCTCGGTGCATCCCAACCATCCTGACGTGCCCAAACGCATTTTGCGCCGAGTGGCGACACCCATTCCGGCCTACTCTATTGGCTTGGTACCCTACATCCAGACCGTACACGATCGCCTCGTCATCGAAATTCGGCGAGGCTGTACCAGAGGCTGTCGGTTCTGTCAGCCAGGGATGCTCACCCGACCTGCGCGGGATGTGGAGCCAGAACAGGTGATTGAAGCGGTTGAAAAAGGAATGCGAGCCACGGGCTATAACGAGTTTTCGTTGCTGTCTTTAAGCTGCTCTGACTATCTCGCCCTGCCTGCGGTGGGGATGGAAATTAAAAACCGCCTTAAGGATGAAAATATTTCCCTCTCGCTCCCCAGCCAGCGGGTTGATCGCTTTGACGAAAACATCGCCAACATCATTGGCGGCACCCGCAAAGGCGGACTCACCTTTGCCCCAGAAGCTGGAACCCAGCGAATGCGCGATATTGTCAACAAAGGGCTAACCAACGAAGAGCTGTTACGCGGCATCAAAACCGCCCATGAACAGGGTTGGGATAAGGTGAAGCTCTACTTCATGATTGGGCTGCCGGGCGAAACCGATGTGGATGTGATTGGCATTGCCGACACCATTGGCTGGCTGCGGCGTGAGTGCAGCACTGAAGGCCGACGGCGGATGGACTTTAACGTCACCATTTCTAACTTCACCCCCAAACCCCATACGCCCTTTCAGTGGCACTCGGTTTCTACCAGCGAATTTAAACGTAAACAGGAGATCCTTCGGGCTGAATTTCGTTATGTCAAAGGCGTGAAGGTCAACTTTACCGACGTGCGAATTTCGGCGATGGAAGACTTTGTGGGACGGGGCGATCGCCGTCTTGCCCCCGTCGTCCGCCGCGCTTGGGAACTAGGCGCAGGCATGGATTCTTGGTGGGAGAACTTAGAGCAGGCTTTTGGTGCTTGGACACAGGCCATTGATGAATCTGGTTTGACCTGGAAATATCGCAAAGTCGAAAGTGGCGAATGGAACATCATGGACGACGCAGGGACACAAGGCGATGCCCCCACCCAGAACGTCCGACTAGACGACCCGCTCCCCTGGGATCATATTGACACCGGAATTGATAAACAGTGGCTCAAAGACGACCTACAACGAGCCTTAGAAGCCGCAACCGTGCCAGATTGTTCCTTTGAGGGCTGCTCTCACTGCGGCGTATGCAGCACAGATTTTGGTCACAATATTGTGATTGCGCCCCCTGCAATTCCGGCTTTTGCAGGAGAGTTTGTCCCCAATAAGACGCGAGTACAGCGGCTGCGGGTGTGGTTTGGTAAGCACGGAGACATGGGCTTAGTCAGCCACCTCGACCTGATTCGGCTGTTTGACCGAGTGGTGCGCCGCGCCCAGATACCCATTGCCTTTACGGGTGGATTCCATCCTGGCCCTCGCATTTCTCCTGCCAATGCGCTCTCTCTGGGCGCAACTGGCTCTGGTGAAATTGTCGATTTTGAACTGACGCGATCGCTAGAACCCGAAACGCTACGTCAGCTTTTGTCAGATCATCTGCCCGAAACCATTCCCATTTACCGCGTTATAGAAGTGCCCTTAAGCGATCCATCTGCAACTCAAGTGGTGTCTCAGGCAGAGTATCACCTCACCCTGAAGCTAGAAGACCCAGCGATCGCAGATTGGCAAGGTTGGGTGAGCGCCGTGCTAACACAGACCGAAATTTGGTTTGAGCAGAAGGCCAAAAACGGCAAGATGAAGCAGATTAATTTGCGCGATCGCCTCCATGAGCTAACCCTTCTGCAAACTACGCCAGAGGTGGTGCTGCACTACATCGGCATCTGTAGCAACGACGGAATGCTGCGCCCCGAACACGTCGCCTTCATGCTGGAATCCGTTTCTGCGCAGTCTATTCAGCTCTTAAAAATTCACCGCGATCGCCTGATTTTGGTAGACAGCCTCTAAAAGAGCATCGCTATCTTGGGGTGGACTGAAGCCGTTTGCCTTGGGCAACCGCAGCTTTAGGCTGTCTGCTCATTGTCATTACTAAACGATATGCATAGATGAAATCTATTGATACTGTCGTATTGAGGCATGTACATTCGATCAAAAGCAGCCAGATTTAGCCAGCAAAATAAAGATTTAGCCCTTAGAGGCGTAATAGTAACGCTTTAAAGATATATAAAAATCAATTTACCAAATAGCTATCTAAATAGGAATCATCTATATACAATAAGACTTGAGCAGTGAGCTTAACACTATCCAAGGAGAACAAATACTGTGAAGCAGGCTACCCTACATCAGCTCCAGGTCTTTGAGGCGATCGCCAAACACAGCAGCTTTACCAAAGCCGCAGAAGAGCTGTATCTGACGCAGCCCACAGTGTCTCAACAAATGAAGCAGCTCACAAAGGCGATCGGGATGCCGCTATTTGAGCAGCTTGGCAAACGCCTTTACCTCACTGAAGCAGGCGAAGAAGTGCTGAAAAGCAGCCGCGATATTTCAACTCGGTTTTCAGATCTAGAGATGACCCTCGCCAACCTACGCGGCATGAAGCAGGGAAAGCTCCGCATTTCAGCAATCACAACGGCTAAATACTTTGTCCCCAGACTGCTAGGACCTTTTCGACAGCTTTACCCTGGCATCACTATTGCGTTTCAAGTGACCAATCGGCAGCAGGTACTAGATCGCCTAGAGCAGAATCTAGACGACCTCTACTTTATTGGACAGCCTTCTAAAAGCGCAGATATTTGCGTGCGCCCCGTCATGGAAAATCCGCTGGTGGTGGTGGCACCTCAGAATCATCCGTTGGCAAAAGAGGAATCCATTTCGCTTCAGCGCATGGCGCAAGAGCCATTCATTATGCGGGAATCTGGCTCTGGTACGCGGATGGCGGTAGAAGATTTTTTTGCAGAAAACCACGTTGAAATGAATGTGGTGATGGAAATCGGCAGCAATGAGGCCATCAAGCAGGCGATTGTGGGGGGCTTGGGGATTTCAGTGCTGTCGCGTCACTCTTTGGCACTAGAAGGCATTCATGGGCCATTGACCATTTTGAATGTAGAAGGCTTTCCGCTCCAGCGCCATTGGTATGTAATCTATCCCGAAAGTAAGCAGCTCTCTATCGTCGCTAAGACGTTCCTAGATTTCCTGTTCACAGAGGGTCGCCAAATCGCAAAACAGGCCGACATGGACTTTGTTGCACCTGAGCATTAGATAGACTTGAATTTAATATTTCTGCTTCAGAATTGACAGACTCTATTGACAGAACCCTCTCTGTCAATAGAGTCTTTTTACTAATAAAAGCCCAGAAATGTATGTAGTATTACAGTTCTCTCGAGAAAATATGTATACAGTACACACAGCGCAAGAAGGGTTGAAATGATATTCCTAAAAGTGCTTCATGGATTTTAAATCCTGAATTTTAGCTCAATTTAGTCTGATTGATTGTTATTAGAACCCCAAAAAACGCATTATGACTCAGTCAAATGTAGAACTTACCTTTGATGACTTGGCTAATAGCGAAGTCTCGCCCCAAAAGTCAGAGCTAATTTATGGATTGGACGATAAGCCTCCGATTTTAGAAGCAGTCTTTGTGGCATTTCAACATGTCCTTGCTGCATTTGTAGGCATTATTACCCCTCCAATTATCATTGCTTCATCCCTGGGGCTAGATGCAGCCAATACGAGCTATATCATTAGCATGTCGCTTTTTGCCTCAGGCATTTGTACGTTTATTCAGTGCAAGCGGATTGGGCCTGTGGGTTCTGGGTTACTGAGTCTTCAAGGAACGAGCTTTGCATTTTTAGGCCCTGTTATTGGTGTAGGCACCACTGCAATTCAGGGCGGACAGTCGCCCCAACAGGCTTTAGCACTTATCTTTGGCGTGTGTTTTTTTGGGTCGTTTGTGGAGATCTTTCTGAGCCGTTTTCTGCACCTGATGAACAAAATCATTACGCCTGTGGTGTCTGGCTCGGTGGTCATGATTATTGGTCTAAGCCTGATTAAGACAGGGATCTTTAGTTTGGCAGGGGGTGCGTTGGCACAGAAAAACGGTACGTTTGGTAGCGTTCAAAACCTGGCATTAGGCGGCATGGTGTTACTAATTGTGGTGTTTTTGACCTTGTCAAAAAATCGCTTTATGCGGATGGGGGCGATCGCAATTGGCCTGGTTATTGGCTATCTCGTATCGCTTCCTTTAGGTCTTGTAAACTTTAGTGCGCTCAGCAAGCTGTCGATCATAAGCTTGCCGATTCCATTCCGCTACGGCATGAGTTTTGAAATTGGTGCATTTTTACCCTTTATTTTGCTGTACGTCTTGACTGCAATTGAAACTGTAGGCGACCTCACCGCAACCTCGGCAGTATCAGGACAGCCAGTCAAAGGGAGCCTTTATGTCCGCCGAATCAAGGGCGGCGTATTAGGGGATGGGGTCAATTCTCTCATTGCGGCAGTCTTAAACACCTTTCCCAACACCACCTTTAGCCAAAACAACGGCGTTATTCAAATGACGGGTGTGGGCAGCCGCTATGTTGGCTTCTTTGTTGCAGGTATTTTTGCAATATTAGGCTTGATGCCCATTGTGGGTGGCGTTTTTCAGGCCATTCCTCAACCTGTACTAGGGGGTGCAACCACCGTCATGTTTGGCTCCATTGCAGTGGCAGGGCTTAATATCGTCACCTCAGAACCCCTCAGCAGACGCTCTACGATTATTGTGGCAGTGTCTTTAGCAATGGGACTGGGAGTTGTTTATTCCCCTGAAATTTTTGCCGATAAGGCACCCATTATCAAAAATGTCTTTAGTTCTGGAATTTCGACAGGCGGCTTAACCGCGATTCTGCTCAGTTGGCTGCTTCCGAAAGAGGTCAGCGCTACGGAGGCATCGGCAACCTTAGCCTAAAATTCTAGAAAGACTGAACTGCATAGGTTAAAAGGGCACTGCTACAACATTTGAATGTTGTAGCAGTGCCTTTTTTTGATAGGCGTTAAACAAGGATATCTTCCTGCTAAATTGATTTTGTCTATGTTTATCATTCAAAATCACTTCTTTTATCAATAGATAAAAAGCGATAGTCTAGTCTCAATCCATAGATAAATAGATATACATTCTATGCCTCAGTTTTGGATTGAGACGATTTGGTTAGTTCCTTGCTACTCCTTGCTAGGGGCAGCGCTAACCATTCCCTGGTCGCCAGGAATTTTGTCCCGTACAGGGCCACGGCCTGCGGGCTACATCAACCTGTTGATGACCTTTTGCTCCTTTTTGCATAGCGCGATCGCCCTCTCCAAAATTTGGGGGCAGCCTGCACAGCAGGTATATTTCCCGTGGCTTCAGGTTGCCCACTTAGATCTAACGCTACCGCTTGAAATATCTGCCCTCTCCATTAGCGCCATGGCGCTGGTGACGGGGCTTAACTTTATGGCGCAGCTCTACGCCGTCGGCTACATGGAAATGGACTGGGGCTGGGCGCGGTTCTTTGGCTTCCTGGCTTTCTTTGAAGCGGGGATGTGCGCCCTGGTGCTGTGCAACTCCCTTTTCTTTAGCTTCATGATTTTGGAGATTTTGACTTTAGGAACCTATGTATTAGTCGGTCTCTGGTTTAGCCAGTCCCTTGTGGTGACAGGCGCACGCGATGCGTTTTTGACCAAACGGGTGGGTGACTTACTGCTGTTGATGGGCGTGTTGGCGCTCTTACCCATTGCGGGCACCTGGAATTTTACAGAACTCGCGCAGTGGGCACAGAGTAATCCGGCGCTGCCACCAGGGACTGCCACCTTATTAGGGCTGGCCTTAATTGCAGGCCCCATGGGCAAGTGCGCTCAGTTTCCGCTGCATCTTTGGCTTGATGAAGCCATGGAAGGGCCATTGCCCAGCACCATTTTGCGGAACTCCGTTGTGGTGGCAACCGGAGCCTGGGTGCTGATCAAGCTAGAGCCTGTGTTGGCGCTTTCCCCCGTAGTGATGACCACTATGATTGGCATTGGTGCAGTCAGCGCCGTGGGCGGAACTTTGATTGCGATTGCCCAAATCGATATCAAACGCGCTCTGTCCTATAGCGTGACTGCCTATATGGGGCTAGTCTTTATCGCAGTGGGCACCCAGCAAAACGAAGCGGCGCTGCTGCTGGTGCTGATTCATGCGATCGCCATGGCGCTCTTAGTCATGAGTACCGGAACCGTCGTCTGGTCTAACATCACCCAAGATCTCACCCAGCTCGGTGGGCTTTGGTCGCGTCGCCCTATTTCGGGCATCTCTTACATTGTGGGCACCTTTGCCCTAATTGGCTTGCCGCCCCTCGGTGGATTTTGGGCATTGCTTAAGCTACTGGATGGTCTGTGGGGCACCCATCCTTTACTGGTTGTCGTGGTGCTGCTGGTCAATAGCCTAACGGCCTTTAGCCTCACCCGCGAATTTGGCCTGATCTTTGGCGGTAAATCTAAGCCCATGACCGTCCGCGCCCCAGAAGTGCTGTGGCCAATGGTGATTCCCATGACCTTGGCAATGGGGGTAGCGCTCCATTTACCGCTGATTTTGCAGACGCTAAACCTGTTGCCAGATTGGGCAGTTCTCAATAAAGATGCGGCATTGGTTTTAACCTGGTCTAGCATTTTGGGCTTAAGCCTGGGTGCGGTGGTCTACCTTAACCCATCCATTCAAAAGCCCATCCAGCTTCCGGTTCAGTCGGTTCAAAAGCTATTGGCAGCAGATTTCTATACCCCTCAGATTTATCGTTCCACGATTGTGCTTGGGGTTGCAGTTCTGTCTCGCATTACGGACTGGATTGATCGCTTTATTGTGGATGGCTTTATTAACGCCATTGGGCTGGCCTCCATTTTAAGTGGGGAGAGTTTGAAGTTCAGCAATACGGGTCAGTCGCAGTCCTATCTCTTAACCATTGTGGTGGGCATTTCGGTGATCGGCCTAATGCTGGCTTGGTCCATTCTTCCTGGCTAATTTTTTCAACTTGTTTTAGTAAACGTGAGATTTAAAACGAATGAATAATGCTTCTTTGAAATCTAAAGTTTCTCGTCGTCGCATGTTGCAATTTGGGGCAGGTGCGGTAGGTACGTCCGTCGCAGCCTCCACTTTAGGGCAAGTGTTTATGCCAACAGCTCCGGCGATCGCCCAAAGTAACATGACCCCTGATGAAGCGCTGCGTCAGCTCATGGAAGGCAATCGGCGCTTTGTTGCCCAAAAGCGAAAATCTCCTAACCAGGATGTGATTCGACTCAATGAAGTTGCAAAAGGTCAAAAGCCCTTTGCTGCCATTCTGGGGTGTGCCGACTCGCGGGTGCCTTCAGAAATTGTCTTTGACCAAGGTTTGGGCGATCTCTTTGTCTGTCGAATTGCAGGCAATATTGCCACTCCCCAACAAATTGGAAGCTTGGAATTCGGTTCTGCTGTTCTGGGCACCAAAGTCATTATGGTTATGGGGCACGAGCGCTGCGGTGCTGTGGACGCAACACTTAAAGGAACTCCGGTTCCGGGGCAAATTGGTAGTTTATTAGATGCCATCAGGCCGTCTCTACCCCAATCTAAAGGTCTCCCTGGCGATCCTTTAGAAAATGCCGCTAAAGCCAATATTACCTACCAGGTTGAGAAGCTTAAAAAATCGCCTGTCTTGGCTGAACTCATCACCGCAGGCAAGCTCAAGATTGTTGGGGGCTACTATGACCTCGATAAAGGAACGGTTGCTTTAGTGGGCTGATGTTGAGTTGAGTGATTTGTGCAGTTGAGGTCAAGGGGTTGCAATGTTATTGAGTCTTTTAATTTGGCTACCCGTTTTGGGTGCAGCACTGATTGGGTTTTGTCCGCAGAACCTCTCAGAACAGTGGGTAAAACGGCTTGCCCTGATGGTCAGCACCGTCTTAGTCGGTCAGACCGTTTGGGTGATTAGCCAGTTTGACCTGTCTCAATCTGGCTTCCAGATGCGTGAAATTTTAGATTGGATTGAGCCACTGGGCTTAAGCTACCACCTTGGGGTGGATGGTCTATCTTTGCCGCTAGTGGTGCTAAACAGCCTCTTGACCTGGATTGCTATTTACAGCAGCCCTGCTAAAACCATTCGTCCACGCCTGTATTATGTGCTGGTGCTGCTAGTCAATGCAGGGGTGACGGGTGCATTTTTGGCGCAGAATCTACTGCTGTTTTTCTTGTTTTATGAAGTAGAGCTAATTCCGCTCTATTTGCTCATTGCTGTGTGGGGTGGCGCTCAACGCGGGTACGCAGCGACAAAGTTTTTAATTTATACGGCGGTTTCTGGCATTTTAATTTTGGCGGGCTTTTTAGGTCTAACCTGGCTGGGTCATGCCACAAGCTTTGACTACGAGGCTGTACAAACTGTAGTTAGCACTCTGCCCCTGGTG
>JBGSVR010000326.1:0-3407 GCA_041752855.1 Thermosynechococcaceae cyanobacterium | reverse complement strand
ACCCACCTGAATGAGCAGCATAATGATGCCCTGCCCAGTCCTAGAAAAGTAGGTGGCGGTATCTACGACGACATGCCCCGTCACGCAAACCGCTGAGGTGGAGGTAAACAGCGCCACAATGGGGTCATTCCACTGACCGCTGGTGGTGGCAATGGGCATCATGAGCAGCAGGGTGCCCGCCAAGATGACGGCAATAAAGCCCAGGCAAATGCTCCGCGATACGGTCATGCAGTCTTTTTTTTCACTTTTTCAAAATGGTTAGGCATATGCCCTAAACCATTATTTAACTAAAGCGGATTATTTGATTAAACTGGATTGATTTAAGGCATCCAGCATCGTTAATCGCACATCAATTGACTAAAGTGAGCTGCCCTCAATATTGACACTAAAACGTGCCTGGATCAGTTGGGGCTAGCGTTGATGGGTTCCTCATCGATTTCATAAGGTCAGTCGTTCCTTTGTAATGCTAAAAGCTGTTTTAGCCCAGGAAGCGCCTCTTCTTGAATTTCAAAATTGACCCGTTCATCGACTTTGAAGTTCAGACGACCGGAAGTTTGCAGAAGAGCCTGTTTGAACTCTGGTGTGAGTTCATAAGTATTTTGCTCAACTGTCTTGAGAAAAAAATCTTGTCCGCTGACCGTCACCTTAATGCGCTTGGGAAGTCCATAGCTGGTGGCAGATTCGCATCCAAACAGCAGCCCACAGTCTCGACCGCGCATAACAGCCAACTCTACGCCTTTTTGAGTCCATCGCGCGTGAACACGTTCTTTACGATTAGAGGCAAAGCCCACCTTAAACTTAAAGCTTTTTGTGAATACAACTAGTTCCTCAGCCCCAAAGGATTTATCTAAGGCAACCTGGTTCCAGGGCAACTTGATATCTTTGGTTGTCCAATCTTCGGTTTGAACGACGGGTCTTTCGGCGGGTTCTAAGCTAAGCAAAGTTTTAGATGGATGGTACTGCTGCACTTCAATGACTTGATCGTCACGCTGTAATGAAAAGCCTAGCGTTAACGGAAGCGATGCGGCGGTTGCCATTGCGGGAACTGTAACCCACACTAAACCCGCTAAAGTCACTAAACGAAGTTGATTCATAATCATATGCGGCTTTTTACATTAAATAAGGGCTGGAGTAATCCAACCCTTGATCTACTAGCAAACGGACTGAAGCGCTCAATTTATAGACGCTGAAGCTTAGGATAAGCCTCAACCAAATCATCGGCGGTTAGCGCATCCCCACTCGCTTGAGGCGTCCACAGTACCCGCATTGCTAACAGCGCTTCAGCACCCACTGCACCAATCTGACCCAACGCTTTTTTTACGTCTTGAGCAGACTGCACTTTAGGCAGATCTAGCTTGCCTTGAGAGGCCACAATCAGCGTAACCAAGATGTACTCGCCAGGGCCTTGACTAATCAATGTGCTGGCATCATCCGCTGCTGGCAATGTAGCGGTTGCCAATTTTTGCTTAAGCTGGGCGCTGTAGTTAGAAAGCGTCTCTTCTTGGAACTTACTGCGCTCAGATAGAGTGCGACGGTTAAATTCGGCTTCTGCTGACATGAGCCGCGTTTGCTGCCCTTCGGCGTTTGCATACACCCAATATTCAGGGTGACGAAGTAGCGCCAGAGTTGACTCTTGAAGCGCTTCGGCTAAACCTGCGGAGTTGCTGGTGTTGGCATTAAGCGCAATGCGATCTAGGTCTGTTTGAAGAACTCGTGCTTCTGCTAATAGCCCAATTTGTAGGGTATTGACGGAAACAGGCGGGTTGGTCAAATCTTGTTCGCTGACGGATACGCCGCCTTCACCACTGGACGCATTTCGGAAGCTAGAGAGAACGAAATTGGCGATCGCAATCACTATCAAAATCGTAAAAAGAGAGCCGCCGCCCCCAAACATAAACGGCAGCATAAAGGGGAACCCAAAGCCGCCCCCGCCATACCCGCCACCGTAGCCACCATACCCGCCACCGCCCATAGGCTGACGCGCTGGAGCCATCCGAGTGGGGATAGAGGGTCTGCGGAAACTACCGCCACCAAAACCGCCACCCGTCTTCGCGGCTAGCGCCGAGTGAGCTTGGGAGAAAACTAAGCCAAAGACAAGCGCAAATGCAACGCAGATGCGGGTAAAAGACTTCAATATTGAAACAGATTTCTTGTTCATAGTGCTCACTGGGGCTGACGGTAAGGGTTTGAGTGCCGCAGGTTTGCCCCTGGGACCTTTATCGGTAACATTCCTTTTAGTCTAGCGCTGGGATGAACCTGCGGCACAATCTTGCATCCTTCGGATTCCCGTATCAAAGCCTGTGTTACTCAGGTCGTACAGTTGAAAGGCGAGCTATCTCTCCTAATTTATTGATATTTATTGATGCAGCTATTTCAGCCTGCAAAATTGCTGCATTGCGACCCAAATCTCTGTCAATACATCGGTTAATCCATGATCGCTGGGTAGCTCAATAAGAATGCAGTTAGGGTTTTGCGCCGCATAATGACGGCTAGCTGCAACAGGAATCACCTCATCGTTGATACCGTGCAAAATGAGCGTTTCAGCGGCAGATTGGTTGAGTTCTGTTTCAGCGTACTGGCTGACATCTTGCCAAAAGGCATAGCTGAGAGGGATTGTTTGCCTTGCTACATGGTGGTAAACCTCAACAGAGCCGTCTTTTTGCCACTGCTCAAGTTTTGCTGTGCCAAGCTGCTGCTGCCAATGGGGTAAAAATTCAAAGGCTGGGGCTAAAAGCACTAAGCGCTCAACGTTAAGATTGCGCTGAGCGAGCCAAGCTGCCGTTAATCCCCCCAGGCTAGAACCTAAAATTGTCCAGGCTGTTGGCTTTGCCGCCAGTATTGCCTCACACTGCTGGAGCTGACGGGTAAGGGTGAGATTGAAAAAATCCGGCTCGTTGAGATCGGGGATAATTAGGTCAATACCTTGCTGTGCAAAGCGATTATGCAGGTAGATGGCCTTAATGGAGCGTGGCCCTGAGGCAAAACCGTGGAGGTAGAGATAGTTCATGAAGAGGGCTACTCTGAAAGACTGGGAACCTCAACTTTGTCCTCAATATTGTCCCAAATATCATCGCTAGCGCCAGGACTGTCCCAAATATCATCGCTAACGCCAGATTTAGTTTGAAGCCATTGCGCCGTTTCTTTTGGGGGCAATAGTGTCACTAAAACCTTTGTCCCTTCAGGCAGATCTGCAAGTTCTAGTAATTCGATTTTTCCCTGCTTGACCTCAGCCCAAAGGGTTTTCAGCATCCACACATCCTCTTGTCTAAGAATTAAATTCTCTGAAACTTTAGCTAGATGCTTCTGTTATCAATCAGATAGCTTTAATCTCCCAACAGGCAGCAGCGGTATTTAACCGCCTTCGATGATTCATGATACTCATTTTCAGTCATGATGGCGACTGGAAC
>JBGSVR010000325.1:0-5519 GCA_041752855.1 Thermosynechococcaceae cyanobacterium | reverse complement strand
GGAGTGGGAGAAGTCATCGCTTTGCAGTGCCCTAAGAATGCGGTAAGATCATCGATTGTAGATTATGTAGCAGTCAGCACATTGGCTGGAGGTATATTTGTCCAAGTTTATTCTGAAGGTTCTCTGGCTTGATGAGAACGTTGCACTCGCAGTCGATCAGGTTGTCGGCAACGGCACCAGCCCCCTCACATCCTATTTTTTCTGGCCCCGCGCTGATGCTTGGGAAGATCTAAAGACGGAATTAGAGAAAAAAGCCTGGATTTCGGAAGTGGATCGTATCCAAATTCTGAACCAAGGAACGGAAGTGATCAACTATTGGCAAGAAGAAGGGCGCAAAAAGCCCGTTGATGATGCCAAGACACGCTTTCCTGAAGTGGTCTTTACAGGAACCAACTAGGACAACTATTCCTAGCCCAATCCTATCTATAGGTTGGGTTGAGTGCGCTTCACTTGACCCAAGCATCTCCCCAAACACCGCGCCCATGCACGGTGTTTTTAATGTGGAGTCGGCTAGTGTGCCAAGGTCTAAAGTTTGAGGGCGGCGATCGCCACCATACCCCACCCCGCCACCAACAGCAGCCCGCCGATGGGGGTCACAGGGCCAAGCCAAGGGGCACCACTCAGCGCCAAACCATAGAGACTGCCAGAAAAGCAAAGCACGCCAGCCAAAAAGCAGCTACCCGCCGTCACTAAAAGCAAATTTGATTCTGTTTGCCAAAGAGACATCAGCCCAACGCCAAATAGCGCAAGGGCATGATACATCTGGTACCGCGCCCCCGTCTCGACCAGCGCCAGGGCAGACGGCAAAAGAACGCCGCGCAAAGAATGGGCTGCAAACGCACCAATGAGAACCGATAAGCCTCCCATTAACGCTCCAACCACGATAAATAGCTTACCCATTGACGTTCGTTCCGTTAATATTAATGGCGAGTGCCTGCATCATATTAACGTGAGCTTCTGGCCTTCAGAGCTGCTGCTTTTGCATCCAAAGCCTCGACTCATTTTTCTAACGGATAATCTTTATGGTTCAGCTTCGTATTGGGAATGGCTACGATATTCATCGCCTTGTCCCAGGCCGTCCTCTGATTTTAGGCGGCATTGTCATAAACCATGAGCTAGGGCTGCTAGGTCACAGCGATGCGGACGTTCTCACCCACGCCATTATGGATGCCCTCTTAGGGGCGCTGAGTTTGGGCGATATTGGTCACTATTTCCCCCCCACAGATGACCAATGGAAAAATGCCGATAGTCTCAAGCTATTAGAACAGGTCAATCAGCTCATTGTGTCAAAGGGCTGGCAAGTCAGCAATATTGACTCCGTGGTGATCGCAGAGCGTCCTAAGCTTAAGCCTCATATTGCAGCCATGCGCGATCGCCTTGCCCAAACCCTCGCCATCCCCGCCGATCAGGTTGGGGTAAAGGCGACCACTAACGAGCAGCTAGGCCCAGAAGGACGAGAAGAAGGCATTTCGGCCTATGCAGTAGCGCTACTCACCCCCATTACGGCAGGTTAACCATGACAGAGCAGGTCATTGGGGTAGATTTAGGCGGTACCAACATCAAATTGGGACGCTATACCCGTGAAGGGGAATGTTTAGCTTCTCTCAAAATTGCAACGCCCCAACCGTCATCCCCCGATCCGGTGATTGCAGAAATTGGATCGGCAATTCGTAAGCTTGACCCACAGCAAGCGGCGATCGCCCTTGGAATCGGCACGCCAGGGCCAGCGGATGTGAACGGCCGCATTGCGAAGTTAGCCATTAACCTGCCGGGCTGGGTAAATGTACCCTTAGCTGATCGCCTAGAAGCCCTCATAGGACTGCCTACGACCGTGGGAAATGACGCGAACTGCGCGGGATTAGGCGAAGCGTGGTTAGGGGCAGGCCGTCACTTTCAAAATTGGATACTGCTGACCCTTGGCACAGGCGTGGGTGGAGCCATTTTTACCAATGGAGAGCTATTTGTGGGGCATAACGGCACGGCGGGGGAACTTGGGCTAGTAACGGTAGACCTCAATGGCCCCCCGTGCAAAAGCGGCAATCACGGCTCTCTAGAGCAGCACGTTTCTGCTCAGGCGATTCGCCGTCGCACAGGGCTAGAGCCAAGAGAACTGGCAGATAAAGCAGCAGCAGGCGATGGGGAGGCGATCGCCTTTTGGCAGCAGTACGGTCGAGAGTTGGCAACGGGGATCACCAGTACAGTCTATGTATTGGCACCCGAAGCCGTCATTATTGGGGGCGGCATTTGCGCGGCTTCCGAGTTCTTTCTGCCCACCCTTAAGGCTGAGGTAGAGCGGCGGGTAAAACCTACGTCGAGAGAAGGGCTACAGATTGCGATCGCAGAGCTTGGGAATCAGGCTGGGATGGCTGGCGCTGCTCGTTTAGCCTGGAAGTCGCTCGCCTCGTAACAGGTAGTTAGCTACACAAAATATATCGTTTCCTAATCAAGTGAAAGAAGGGATAATGTTTGTAATTTATAAGACTTATGGGCAAGGGTGAAAATAGTTGAATCGGCAAGCACTTATTGAATCAAAAGACGATATTATTAGCCTTCAAAGTGCGTTTCTCAGATCTAAATCATTGGAAAGTAGGAAGACATTGGGGCAGTTCTTCACAGGATCGGCTGTATCTGATTACATGGCATCTCTAGTTGTCAAGCCCAGAAGTAAGACTATTCGCATTCTGGACGCTGGAGCAGGGACTGGTATATTAACTGCGTCTACTGCTTTGCATTGCTTAGGTATGGGTTGTAAGACTGTTCACGCTGTACTATACGAACTTGATTATGAGGCAATTGCTAGTCTTGAACAAACGCTAAATATCATTCAGCGCAAGTTTTCCAAACAACTAGCAACCTTCACTTATGAAATTTGTTGTGAAGACTTTGTGCTTGCTAGACCAGATAAACAAGAAACTATTCAGCCCTTCGATGTATCGGTAATCAACCCGCCATACTTTAAGTACAGCGCGAAAGATTCACCTTATGCTAGAGCGGTAGCAGATCTGTATCAAGGCGATCCAAATATATATGCTTCATTCATGGCAGTTGTAATGGCTTGTATGAAGACTGGAGGGCAAATGGTAACGATAACACCTCGCAGTTTCACAAATGGATTATATTTCAAGAATTTCCGTGAATGTTTGCTAACTGAATCAGCACTAAGCTTAATTCATATTTTCAAACACAGAGACAAGGTGTTTAAGAATGTTGACTCAGCGGTGCTTCAAGAAAATATTATTTGCTATTTCATTAAAGGCAGTAACGCCGATACCATAACAGTTAGATCGAGTGACTGCGATGCCAGCATCAATCATGCTGATGAAACACAATATCCGGTTCATTTAATCATCGATTCTTCAAACGATCAACGATTAATTAGAATTCCTGAATCAACTTATACTGCTGGTATTTTGAGGCAGGCTGAAACTTTAAAAAATACTTTTGAAAGTGCTGGGTATTTTATTTCGACTGGTCGCGTGGTCGAACATCGCACCCGCCAATACATCACCGAAGACACCAGCGCAGAAAATACAGTTCCGCTTTACCGTCCACATAATGTGACACCATTAACGGCAACTTGGATAGGTAATCACAAGAAAGACGTATCTTTTAAGCTTAATGAAGACCATAGCAAACATACGATGAAAAACGCTACTTATGTATTGCTAAAACGTTTTTCATCCAAGGATGAAAAACGGCGTTTGGTCGCTAGCGTTCACCTTGGAAATATGCACGATTGTGAATTGATTGGTTTTGGAAACAAGACAAATTATATCGGTGTATTAGGTGGTGAGCTATCTACTATTGAAGCCTATGGTCTTGCGACTGTTTTTAATTCATCATTTATGGATAAATATTTCAGGTGCATTTCTGGGAATACACAAGTAAATGCTACTGAAATCAGGGTAATGAAATTTCCATCCCGCGACCAAGTGAAAGAAATCGGTGAACAAGCACGCAAGCTAAAGTTTTTTGAAACAGCTAAAATTGATTTAATCGTGAACTCAGTTCTTGGTGTAGTGGATTCAATATAAGGGGTGAAATTTGGAATTTACGGCACAACAAAAAGAAAAACTGAATGAAGCAAAAGCATTATTGACTGCCTTGGGACTGCCAAAAGCACAGTGTAACGACCGTTCAGCATGGGTCTTTTTGGCTCTGGCTAATATAAAACCTTCGGATGACTGGAATTCATCAACAGCACCACTGTTGCCAACCGTTAACATTATGGAATTCATCCGTAGTGAATATGGAATGGACTACAAGCCGAACAGCCGCGAAACAATTAGACGACAAACACTTCATCAGTTCGAGCAAGCCCGTATTGTCGATCGAAACCGAGATGACCCTACGAGATCGACTAACAGTAAAGACAATAACTATTCATTGAATCAGTCAATGTTAGAAATTCTGGCGGAATACCCACATGGTGGCTGGTTGGGGAAAGTTCAAGATTACAAGGATGCGGTGCCCGAATTGAAAGCACAATATGAACGCGCTCTCGATCTGCACAAAATTCCAATTAGCTTACCAAGCGGCGAAACCATCACACTCTCACCTGGTAAGCATAACCAGCTTCATGCCGACATTATTCACGAATTTTGTTCGCGCTTCATCGGTACTGGCGGTCGGCTACTATACATTGGTGATACCGCCAGTAGCCGAAGAGAAGGTGGAAAGCTGATGTTCTTAGAAGTCGAATACCTGAAATCATTGGGTGTACCCCCAATGTCACATGATAAATTGCCAGATGTTGTGGTGTATGACGAAGATCGGAAGTGGCTATTTTTGATTGAAGCAGTCACTAGTCATGGCCCTATATCCCCAAAGCGTTGGGTTGAACTTGAGGAAGCCTTCAACGATTGTAAGGTTGGTCTTGTGTATGTGACAGCGTTTCCAGACCATGCTGAATTTCGCAAGAATGCGGCTGATATTGCATGGGAAACTGAAGTTTGGATTGCCAATAACCCAGACCATCTGATTCATTTTAATGGTGAGCGTTTCCTCGGCCCTCATGACAAAAGTAGCTAACAAGTAATTGCACGGTGAAGTAAGCTTTATTAGCAGCCGTTTGGCTACTCGACAGTAGAGAAAAAGTTATGAGTCAGGTACCTGAAACAACCGTTAATGAAGAGATGAGGCCGGAATATGACTTTTTAGGTTTTGTTCGCGGCAAATATTATGAAGCTTACAAATAATCTACCAATATTGTAGTGCTTGACCCAGATGTAGCAGAAGTCTTTCGAGATTTAGCTTCTGTGAATGAAACATTGAGGTTACTTACAAAAATTGCAAAATCAACGGCGGCATAACGATTGCATTGGAGCGAACTGATACAATCTAGTTCTAATGTACATTCCCGTCGATCTTTATTATCCTGCTTGAGCAATAACTTGCCCTATATCTTGAGGCGTTGCACCTGTCGCAAGCATTGCGCGTATTAACAATTCAATAGAAACCGAATCGTCTCCATTTTCAGCTTTTGCAACACGAGGTTGGCTAGAATTAATTTTCTCAGC
>JBGSVR010000324.1:0-5006 GCA_041752855.1 Thermosynechococcaceae cyanobacterium | reverse complement strand
TGAGTTTGACCTCAAGCAGCAAATTTTTGACCACGTTTTGCGATTGGAACCCGCCTACTTTGCCACCCGCACCATTGGCGATCTCATCAACCGCGCCACCAGCGATGTCGATAACATCCGGCGACTGGTGGGCTTTGCGCTATTGAGCTTTGTGAATACGCTCTTTGCCTACATGCTGACGCTCCCTGTCATGTTTGGCATTGATGTAAAGCTTAGTCTGGCGGCGATCGCCATTTACCCGTTCATTATGCTGCTAGTGCGCGCCTTCAGTGAACGCCTTAAAGCGCAGCAGGTTGCAGTGCAAGAATGTCTGTCTCGACTCAGTGACCTGATCCAAGAAGACATGAGCGGCATTTCACTCATTAAAATTTATGCCCAAGAGCAAAACGAACAACAGGCGTTTGTAAACCTCAACCAAAAGCTTCTAGAGGCTAACCTGCGCCTTGCCAAAACCCGCAATACCTTGTTCCCGATCTTGGGCGGTTTAGCCAGCCTTAGCCTGCTGGTGCTGATCTGGTTTGGGGGACAGGCGATCGCCAGTGGCGCAATCACCATCGGCGGTTTTGTCGCCCTAATTCTCTATGTGGAGCGTCTGATCTTTCCAACGGCTTTACTGGGCTTTACCATCACTGCCTACCAGCGGGGCGAAGTCAGCATTGACCGCATTGAGTCCATTTTGACCGTTCAGCCTGCCATTGACAGCAAACCAGGGGCGATCGCCCTACCCCTTTCAGAAGTACAGGGCAAGCTCCAGGCACGTCACCTTACCTTTACCTATCCTGGTGCCGAGCAGCCTGCCCTTCAGGATGTCTCCTTTACCTTAGAACCTGGCACAACCGTGGCGATTGTGGGGCCAGTGGGCTGCGGCAAGTCTACCCTTGCCAATGCGCTACCGCGTTTGCTCAATATTCAGCCCAATCAGCTTTTTTTGGATGGACATGACACCACCCAAATTCGACTGCGGGATCTTAGAGGGGCGATCGCCTACGTTCCTCAAGACAGCTTTTTGTTTAGCACAACGCTCAAAAACAACATCCGCTACGGCAACCCTAGTGTTGAGCAGTATGAAATAGAGCAGGCTGCAAAACAGGCTCAAGTCCACAGCGAAATTCTAAATTTCCCTCAAACCTATAAAACTCTCGTCGGGGAACGCGGCATCACGCTTTCCGGCGGTCAGCGCCAGCGCACGGCGTTGGCACGAGCTTTAGTGATAGACGCACCCATCTTAATTTTGGATGATGCCCTTGCCAGCGTAGACAACCAAACCGCGACCAATATCCTCAAAAACCTCACCGAAGGGACTCAGCGCAAGACAGTCTTGTTTATTACCCATCAGCTTTCAGCAGCGGCGATCGCCGACCAGATTTGGGTGATGGACAAAGGCCAAATTGTGCAGGTGGGCACCCACGAAGATCTGTTAACTAAGCCAGGGCTGTACCAGACCTTATGGAGCCAATATCAGCTAGAAAAATCCCTTGATTAGCGCTGCTGTTGCTGTTGCTATTCATAAGCATTTTGCTGCTTGAGCATGGTTAGCGTGGTCTTTGCCATAATCTTGAGGTCTAGCCAAAACGACCAATTTTGCAGATAGTCGATATCGTAGGCAACCCTTTGCTGAAGGCTCTCCTGGGTTTCATATTCACTGTATAGACCGTGAATTTGCGCCCAGCCCGTTAGACCAGGTTTAACCTCATGCCCCAATCGGCATCGACCCGCATGGTTGCGATATGGCTCCTGATGAGCCAAAAGCTGAGGGCGTGGACCCACAATACTCATATCCCCCATCAATACATTAAAAAGCTGCGGTAGGCTCTCTAAACCCGTCTTTCTCAAAAAAGCCCCCACGCAGGAGAATGAAGGCTGAGAAACAGAATGCTTTTGTGCAGTTTTAATGGTTCTGAACTTATAGACCGTAATGGGTTTGCCATCAAAGCCATAGCGCTGCTGTCTAACACAAATAGAGCCAGGTACAGTGAGCTGAAGGGCGATCGCCACACTTAGCATCACGGGTAGCGTTAAAACCAAGGTGCCCACCGCAACGGCAATATCTGTGATGCGCTTTGCAACAATCTCAGGGGTTACGACCGGAATTTCTGAGACGGCAATGAGCGGCACACCTTTAAAATTCTGAACTTTTGCCTGCATGAGGCTGAATGCGGTAATGTGAGGTACAAAATAGACGCTCACGGTCGTATCTTTGAGCGCGTCAATGAGCTTGCTGACCTTCGTTGATTCCTGAACTGCCATCGCAATGTACACCACATCAATGCGATAGCGTCTCACGTAGTCAGGTAGCTCTTCTAGGGTTCCAATTAAAGGCTTCGTCTTGATCTCAGTCATTGCCTCAAGGGGTTCTTCTGTGAAAAAACCGCAGAACTGAAGCCCAAACTGAGGACTATCTCGAAACTGCTCTGCCAGCACCTGACTGAGCGCTTGCGTCCCCGCAATGACGGCCTTACGAGAATTTAACCCTGTAGAACGCAGTTTCCGCAGCAGCAGCCGCAGCTTGAGATGATGAAAACACAGTGCAAAGGGCGTTATCACAAACCACGAACACAGCAGCAGCCGCGAAAATAAAACCGAGGTTTGCGTAATATAGCCCAGCAGTAGCAGCACCATACACACAGAAGCCCAGGCCATCCAAATGCGAGGATAGGTTGCCGCAGGATGTTCACTTCGGTAAGAGGTATAAATGCCAGTGCTGCCAAAGACAGGCCACATGACCAACGCCGTTAAAATAGACAAAATGACGTAGGGTTGTGGTAAAAACTGGGTTCTAAATACCAGGGTAAGCCCCCATAAAATGACCACAGCCAGCCCTACATCTACAATGCGCTGAAGCAGCCAGATATGGCGAGCATAGCGTTGCAGCCAGCCCATAGAGCGACGATGTTTTCTATGGCCAAAGAGCATGTTGGTCAAATACTAGGCTTAAAGCCAGAACAGAAAGAATCACGAACTCAATAGCCAGGAAATCAGGTATCCGTGGTCACATCGGCAGAGTCCATCTTTGTAGATTACCCATTCATTTCTCAATAATTTCGCATTGGCTGTCAACTACAGATTTTCGTAATGAAGATGCTACGCTTCTTACAAAGCTTTAATATTTCAAAAATCATCTCTTGATTGATTGTGTCGCTATGAAAAACGCATCTTTCGATTTGATTAAGCGCTGCCAACGGGTCAAGGGGCTTTCTTACGTTGAGGTCATGGTTAGCATGATTACCTCGGCAATATTTTTAAGCACGACGCTGCAAGCCTATGTTGCGGCAACGGGCATTCGGGCGAGAAGTCAGCAGATTAATACGGCGATCGCCAATATTCAGGCCGATACAGAGTCCATTCGCCAGATGGCACAAACCCTCCCCCAAACGGCCGCAGACTGTCAACTATCATCGTCTAGCAGCTATGCCCAGCAGATGATAGCGAGCGTTATCGCCAAAGATACAGCGGCTTATAATGCGTCGTCTCCCCAACCCATCGTGAGTGCCATTGAGCAAAGCGAAGGGCAATCTGTCCTTCAGCAGTCCACCACGTTGCCAATTTCAGGATTGCCCAATGACTATAAGCTGCGCCGCGTTTTGTTAGTAGACAAGAGCGTTCCGCCCTCTGCTCAAGTGCTGCAAATTTCTTATAAAGTCATCCGCCACTCTACCCATTCTCAACTTGAGGAAGATGCAGATCGCTCACAAACCCTCCAGCTTCAATCGGAGATTCCGCTTGCCCAACTTCACACGTCCATCATCCCTAATGCGGCCCTGGTTTGTTTTTAGAAGATCTACGACAGGATTTACCCAGATTGAGCTGATGATTACAGTGGTGGTGATTGGCGTTTTGGCAGCGATCGCCGTTCCAAGCCTTGCCCCCTGGCTACGGCAACAGCAGGTGAATGCGGCAATAAACCAGGTTGATCTAGCGCTCCAGGAATCTCAGAATGAAGCCATCAAGCGCAATCAGAGCTGTCAAACCACTTTAACGCGCGGCGAAAACGTAAGTTTGACCGGAAATTGCTTAGTATCAGGGTCACGGACGCTAAGTGGAGTGACGGTTGACCACAGCCGCCGAGATGCGGTCTGGACAATCTCGTTTAATGCCCAGGGCGAAAACCGAACGCCTGTAAATGATCCTGGTACACTTTGGCTGAGTGCGCCCAGTACCCAAGCAAAATGTTTGGTCATTTCCGTTGGCATTGGTCTGCGGCGGATGGGTAAGTACATTAATAATGCCTGCGTTACGCCTTAAGTTTTCTTCTATAGGCCGTCTAATGCGCTCTGCTAAAGCTGGATTTACCTTGGTTGAATTACTGGTTGCTGCTGCCGCCAGCTTAATTTTGAGCGGCGTTGCCCTGATGGGGCTAGTCACCTTTCAACAAATGAGTCAACAGGTGGACGAGCGACTGGTGCAAGAAGCGGAACTCCAGCGAGCACTGCGCTTCATGGCAAGCGATATTCAAGAGGGAAAAATTATTAAGGCAGGAGCACCTGAACTTGATGGCTACAAGGAGCTGTTTCAAATTATTCGCCCAGATGAATCTATCGTTGGCTACTACTCTGCAAAAAAACAGGGGGAGATAAAGTGGGCGGGGCCGCAGATCATCTATCGTAGGGACTTTCACGAAGCACGTTCTTATGCGCTAATAGACCAAATTGCCAACATTGAAGAGATTGGGGCAAATCCCTCTCAACTTTGTTCTAAATTAGGGACTTCTGAACCTGTAGTAGGCGAAAAAGCTGGCGTTGTTGTGTGGATTGAAGGTCAGAGTACGGCGAAGGTCTGTCTGCTGGGACATTTAGCAAAATCAAAGGCTGGGGTAAAAGCTTCAATTATTGCCTCCACTCGCGTTGCACCCTAGGTTAGGTCGTGGCAGTGCAGTCTAATAATGGAGGGGTAAACTTTGTGGATTTTGATCAGTCTCTATCGGCGGTCATTCAGTACCCTTCTTTGCCCCAGTGGTTAGCAGATCGGACTGCAGCAGCGATCGCCATGCTCCAAGAGTCCGCTGCTTT